>NZ_JAMYTP010000040.1:0-30349 GCF_040322515.1 Mesorhizobium sp. M0136 | reverse complement strand
AACTACGCTCGTAAGGACGACCTTAAGAGCGCAGCCTCGCTACCATGCCATGCTCCCGCAAGGCGGCCTTCGCCGGAGGCGTACCAGCAAGTGCGGCCTTCAGGCGCTGCTCCCGTATGTCTTTGCGTCTCGTGCCGCACGCTCAATGTCGGTCAATCCTCGTGGAGCATCCGAGGTGCGCTGTCTCTCGCTTGTCTTCTTTCTCGGCAGGCAACTTCCTCCACTCCAATGTACCAGCACAGTCGGCTGTCGGCCCCAACCACGGTCCCCATATCGTATTCCACGCCAACAGAAAAAACTCACCTCGACTGCCGCTGAGCGCGCGCATCCCGCCTCTGGAACGCTTCAAATACTTTGCCCTTGTTAAGGCACCTACAGGAGCCGGGCATGAGAGTATTCTGCCGAGTTTTGGGGCTAGCCGTGTTCGCCTTGTAGAATTCTGCCGTGCAGTCATTTGCTCAGACCGAGCAGCAAGATCTGCCGGGGCAAGGCGCATCACCCACAACCGAAGATGCGCAGGATGTCGGCGTCGACGTTTCGCTTGGCAGGCACGAAGTGAAACAGCAGATCCAAGAGAGCTTGGAATATCCGAGGTAGAAGTGCCTCTGGCAAATTCATGTGCCCATCGCGCTCGCCAAGCGGGTCTGCGAGAAAGAGGAATTCGACGCACGCGCCAAACGTAAATCGAAGTTGCATATCCCGGAAATTGCCGAAGCAGCACGAAATCGGCCGCAAACTTCAGCGGTTCCGGAGCAATAGGCGAAGACGAATACTATAGAGAAGGGGTGCTTGGCTACTCTGGGCGTCGACAAAGCGCCGCCCCGAAAGTGTGGAGCACTTGCGCGTAAGTTTTCAGGCAGCGTCGATATCCGCTTAGCTTCCCCAGAGGATGAATCAGTTTGGGGCCGTATGCTTCGACAAAAGGCGCGCATCAGATTGGGAAGGCAACCTTCGACCGGTAGAGGCGGACACTGCTTGTTAGCAGCATCTTGATGATCGCCAGACTGACGAGCTTCTCTGGTCAGCATAGTAGCTTTTTGAGTTGCGGCGCCTGAGCGCGCCGGATCTGGCGTTGCTGCAGCCTCACCTCGAAACCCGTCACTTGGGACTGAAGACGAATCTGGAGCAGGCCTCGGTCCCGATTGACACCGTCTGCTTCTTCGAGAGCGGTCTCGGGTCAATGGTGGCGAAGATTCGGGCTGAGGTCGAGGCCGAGGTTGGCCTTATCGGCTCTGACGGCATGAGTGGGTCAGCCCTGGTCATGGGTGAGGACCGGTCCCCCCACGATTGCTTTGTTCAGTTGAAGGCTGAAGTTGTTGCTATAGACGCCGAGCCGTTCAGGAAAGCCCTCGAGAGCAGCCCGACGCTCCGGCTATTTCTTTTGCGCTACGTGCACTACCTTCATATTCAGACCAGCTATACGGCGCTGATCAATGCCCGTTCAAACTTGGAACAGCGGATGTCGAGATGGTTGCTGATGTGTGATGATCGGGTCATAGGCGGCCGACTTGCCACAACGCACGAGTTTCTGTCAATTATGCTTGGAACACGGCGCCCTGGCGTCACGGTTGCGCTTCAGCAGCTGGAGGGACGCGGCTTGATCAGGGGCAATCGCGGCGAGGTCGTCATCCGGGATCGAGCCGGTCTGGCCGCGTTGGCGGATGGTTCTTATGGGCAGCCCGAGGCGGAATACATCCGACTGATCGGGACGCCCCGTTCTTTATGATGTCACCCGTGCTGCCCTCTCTCCCCGTCGCTGACCACATCCCGGGGGGGCGATTGGCACCTGTCAGGACGTTCTGGCAAGCGTTGTACAACGGTATGAAACCCCAGTGTGTCCAGGAAAGGATCGTTGAACATTGCAAGGAGGTCGGATTAGCACCGCAGCAGGCGAAGCTTTTTTGCAGGCCTTGTGGTTGTCGCTGGCGATGGCCATGACGGCCTTGGAGCGCAAGGCCCGGCACCGCTGCAAGCGCACCTGGCCGGCCGCTCTAGTTCTGGACATTGCCGACCTCGTCGCTGGTCAGCATGCCAGAAATATCGATGGCGGAAGCCATGAGAACCCCGATTGAATGTTCTCATTCGTTTGTGATCGGGGGTGCAAGTCAATCTGGCGCCAGCGCATGTTGGCTCAGGAACAAACCGCCGTCGCATCCGTTCAGTATCGCGAAGGACGACACGGCTGTACACGGTCTTTCCGGCTACTGCAAAGGAGCCATGACATGGCTCGGTCCGCAGAGGAGGTTTTCGAAGACCATCTGAGGCTTCGCGCCGCTGGCGACATTGAGGAGGATCTTAGGGCGAACTATGCTGTGGACGTGGTCCTCTTGACCGCGAATTCGAATTAGCAGGCCATGATGCCGTCCGCCTGTCGTCCAAACGCCTACGCGAGCAGCTGCCTCAAGGTGGTTCAACTACATCGCAAAACAGGTCCGCGGTCCCTATACACTGCTGATCTGGTCGGCAACTTCGTCCAGGTTCGACGCCACTGAGGGCGCCGACAGTTTCGTCATTCAGGACGGCAAGATCGTCTTCCAGTCCATTCACTACAGGTTGTACCCAAGGCGGCTGGGTAAGCCGGCGGGCCTCTTCCACTCACCGCATCCGACTCGTCACTGGAGGCGCCGGTGACCACCACGACGGCTCCCGGCAGGTCGGCCATTCGTCAAACCCTATCGGGATCGCTCCGGGCGAGAGTTGACGTCCTCACCCTATTCGGGATGGACGCCTACCCTGTGTTCGTAGACAAGCGTTCCGCCTTTCCAGCCGGTATAAAGGAGCAGCAGAACGACAATCGTCGACAGCGCCAAGCCCCAGGGCAACGCGCCCTCGGCGGCACCGGCGCTTAGGCGCAGGATGAAGTTGGCCAGCGCAGCACCACGGCCGCGACGTTGCCGACCATATGGTGCCACGGCGACATTGATGGACCGCACCCTTGAATTTCCAAGAGAATCGGCAAAGCCGGCCAGCGCCGCGGCAGCGCTCATCAACAGGGCAAAGCCGAGCAGCCAGAAGGAAGCTTCGGCCCAGAATGCATGGCCGGTCGACCAGAACAGTAAATCCGACAGCAATACCGACACGAGCAATGCGATCGGAAAAGGGATCAGCATGGGGTGAATCGGATGGCTGCCGATCTTTGCGGTGGTTGCAACGCCCAGCAGATGACTTGCGCGATCGTCAGCCATGCCCAACAACGTTGAAGGCGGCCCGGGCGTTCCAAAGTCGGGAACAGCTTCGATCAGCGCTATCGAGAGTTGTTCTCAGCGGCGCGATGGGCAGCATCAAAACCTACGGCTCAAATAATCCGAGCCGCGCAGTCCGAACCGTCATTCGGCCTCGACGGCCTTGGAAATGCCGATCCTGCGGTCTCTAAGAACGTGCTGTTCGCGCGGTGGCGTGACGTAGGCTTGGCTCGAGGATGATGCCCCCGACGCCGTGCAAAAGCCCCGGCCCTACTTGTTCTTTTTGAGGAGACGAGCTTTCCTCAGGATTGAGCCGCGATCGAAGCCGACCAGCGACATTATCTCGCGTATCTGGTGTTCGGATACGCCTGACTCTCGCGCGAGCTCGCTGACGATTTCAGGTTTCAGGCCGGGCCGCCCTTGTTCTTCCGCCATTTCACCAATGCCTCGTGTTGGGCCAAAAGTGCGATAGTCGCTCCCAAGCGTCAGCGGCATGTTGTGTTGCCAACGATTTGCTATTGTACGGTTTCGGACCAATTCTAGCCAGAGGATTCGCTCAGGCCTTCGCTTACCGTCCAAGCGCCTGCCGGGAAGCCGACAGAAGTTCTTCCTCGTCCACTAGTCCGGCCATGTAATTTGCAATGACCCGGGACGCCAGCGCTTCGCGTCGCTGTTCAGATAGAGCGTCGGACTTGAGCCGGTCGAACACGCGGCCCAGCAGCGCTAGTTCAGATGGATGGAAGACGCCTGCATCTTCGGCTTTTCGGTGGATCGGCATGTGACCCTCCCACGCCGGATGAATATGCTGCGCAACTAATCCCATTCGGCGACGGGAGTAAAGAAAGAGCGGCCCCAACCTCCAGTTCCATCAGCCGCTCGGCGGCAAAGCCAATCATCTCTCGCAAGAGATCGGAATCCGGAGGCTTCTCCACGAGCGCGCGCAGGTTCATCATGTCGTCGGTCATCGATGGTTCCTTCGAATCAGGTTGGTGTCAGCAACCCGACCGGACTGGCGAACTGTCGATGACCACCGCAAAGCCGCTCGCTCGCTACAGCGCTATCGAGGGCGCGCTCGCGAGCGGCTTCGCTACCGCCGAGCTCCACCACCTGTAGGGACGCGACCTCGGCTTCCGCGGGATATAAACTTGCCTCGTATTCAGCGACTAGGTCGTGAGCCGAACGGCGGCTTTAACTGGTCCCTCGGCAATAACCGGACGGACAGCAAAGGCCCCAAAAAGCCGCCAGGCGGCAACGCGCCTGATATCGCACTTTGAGATCAACTCTGCCGCTTCCTGTTAGCCGAAGTTGCAAGCGGCCCCGCTAACAATCGTGGTTGCGCCTTTGGGCATCGTGGTTCAGACCCCTGGCGGACTAGAATCCATGTTGGCTTTGCGATCGGCCCATCGCGATCGACAATAGGTGACCTATATAAGGGCCATGTCCAAGCATCGAAAAATCAATGCAACAGCGAAGCTGATTGGAGAGTGGCCTTTAACCCCGGCTGCAACGCTTGGATCGTCCGTCCGAGCGAGGGGTATTTTTCTCGAAATACGCGCCCGCCTTCCAATGGAGTTCAGGAAACTGCTCCATATCGAGTCCCGCGTGCTTACCCTGCGCCTGTCTGAGGGCGCCGAGAATGATGCGCAGGTGGTATTCGGGATCGTATCCAAAGCACTGCAGAATATCGAAGGCCTGCGCGTAATCCCCCGTGAAATCGAGGACATTCTGACGATCTCGACGGCCGAACGGCACCGCTGGTTGAAAGATGGTCGCTTGCAGAGCGCCGGGACGAAAACGGTGAAACTCCGCGGGCGGGCAAGGAACATCACCTTTCACGTGTTCGACCCGCAGCACGTGGAGGATGTGCTTGACGGCGACCTGGTTACGGTCTGGCGCGAACAGGACGCAGCGACAGCTGCAGAGAATAGGCGGCGAGCCGCGGGGAAGGCCGCTATGAAACGTGCTCAAAGAAGCGGTCGCGGAACTGCAGCTTCAGCTGGCTATGGCTCCGATGAGAACTCGCACTCCAGTTTGCGCGGCTGGGAAGATTTTGAGAATGACGGACTCCTGCGCTGATAGGCCGGGTGCTCAAGCAGGTCAGAACGTTTGCCTGCGCCGTGCGAGATGCGCAAGGAGGGCCGTCAAACGCATCGCGTTCAGGACCCGCTTCGCAGGGACACCGCCCTTGCGCGCCATCTCGACACCCCAATGCATGTGGTCGAGCTCGCGGATCGAATGAGCGTCCGGATTGATGCTGAAGATGCAGCCCTGATCGAGTGCCTTTTGATGCCAGCGCCAGTCGAGGTCGAGGCGCCACGGATGAGCGTTGATTTCGACAGCGACGCCGTGTTTCGCACACGCTTTGAGGACTTTGTCGATGTCGAGATCATAACCGGGCCGGCGCAACAGCTGGCGACCGGTCATGTGCCCGATGATTGTTGTCCGAGGATTTCCGATCGCTTCAATGATGCGCTCCGTCTGTTCCTTCTTGGGCAAGTTGAAGCGGCTGTGCACGCTCGCGACGACGAAATCGAACTGCTCCAAGATATGATCCGGGTAATCGAGCGAGCCATCCGCCAGGATGTCCGCCTCGATGCCCTTCAGTATGCGAAATTTTCCATTGTATGCCTTGTTCAGCCGGTCAGCTTCGCGGTGCTGTTCAGCAATCTCCTGCAACGAAAGGCCGCCTGCGTAGTGAGCGGACTGCGAATGATCGGCGACACCATAATATTCGAAACCGCGCCTACGCGTGGCTTCAGCCATTGCCTCAAGCGTTTCGGTGCCATCGGATGCGGTCGTGTGAGAATGCAGGATGCCATGCAGATCTTCATCCCGAATGAGGGCGGGTAGCCTCTGCTTTGCCGCCCGCTCAATCTCGCCCCTGCCTTCGCGCAATTCAGGCTCGATAAACTGCAAGTCTAGAGCTTGGTAGATTTCTGCTTCTGTCGCTGACGCGATCAGCTTTCTCCCGCGATGGAGCCCGTCGGCGTTTAGGGTGAAACCCTTGTCGGCGGCGAACGTCTTTAGTTGCTCAAGGTGATCTGCCGAGCCGGTTGCTTCGAGCAGGCTGGCGCCAAAGTGCTTCCTGTCCGTGACAACAAGCCTGAGGGTCGTATCCTCGATTCCAGTCGAATTTCTGCCCTGCGCTACCAGGGCCAAGTCAGAAACGAGCTCGCAACCGCGCCGAAAGTCACCTGCAATCTCGACGCGCGAAAAGTCTGGATGCTCTTGCTTCACCGATATGACCGCATGTTCGAGAAGAGCGGCGGCCTTGTGCAGGTGAAATTGCGTTTCGCCGCTGCGCACGATGGCCAGGTTCTGCAGGAGCTTTGTCTGAAGCGCGGCGCCGAGGCCTTTGACTGGGCGTATGCGGTCTTCTCTTGCTGCGGCCTCGAGCTCCGCCAGCGAGTTCACGCCGAGCGCCTGATGAAGCTTCAGTATCTTATCGGGACGAAGCCCGGGTATGGCAAACAACTCCATCACACCCGCTGGAACATCCTCGCGCAACTTCTCAAGTCCTGGATGCGTGCCTGTTTGGTAAAGCTTGGTCACGATGTCTGCGATCGCGTCACCGATCCCCGGGATCTTGGTGAGGGCGCCGGCGGCGATGATCCGATTAAGCGGCTGCGACAGCGCCGTCAGGCTGTCTGCCGCGCGCAAGTATGCCTTTGTGCGATAGGGATTGTCGCCGCGCATGGACGATCGTTGCGCGTATTCCCTCAAAAGACTGGCGACGGTCCTCGGATCGGTTTTTGCCATGGCTTCAGCCAAACGAGGCCGATCTCGGCAGGTTCCAATCAGGCAAGGCTAAGAACTAAGAGCGCCGCGTTGCCCTTTAAATCCGGCTTTACTGGCTCTTCCCCGTCGATGCTACAGATTGGGCAAGGATTGGTCAGCGCGACCCCATCCCGCCAGAGCTTTGGAGGCTGCGCGTTTCTTTAATTCAGGAGCATCCCCCACGTGGAAATGAGAGGGCGCATCTATTGTCTTCATCTCCGCCCACGTGATCGGTGCCGCGACAGGGGCGCCCGGACGTGATCTTGCGCTGTAGGGCATGATCGCGGTCGCCCCGCGCTGATTGCGGAGATAATCCACAAAGATGCGACCCTTGCGGCGCGCCTTTGACAACACGGCCGTAAAATGGGCGGGATCGCTCCGGGCGACCGCCTGCGCCAGGCGAGACGCGAAGTCCTTCACCTCTGGCCACTCGGCGCGCGGGGTGAGGGGCGCGATGACATGCACCCCTTTGCCTCCCGTCAGCATCGGGAAAGTCGTAAGCCCCAGCGATTTAAGGATAGCGCGAAACTGAAAGGCAGCGGCGCGGACGGCCTCAAAATCGAGGCCTTCATCGGGGTCGAGGTCGAACACGAGGCGGTCGGCCTTTTCGACGTCCTCGATCCGAGCCCCCCATCCATGCAGCTCAATCGTTCCCATCTGGACGCAAGTCATCAGTCCGTCGGCATCATCGACATAGAGATATGGTTCCTCGTGCCCGTCCTTCTCCGTGATGCCGACGTGGTGGACTTTGTCGCCAAAGCTGCCGGCGTCGTGTTTTTGAAAGAAGCACTTCTTCGCGCGGCCCTGTGGGCATCGAACCAGACTGATCGGCCGGCTACCGACCCAAGGAAGCATGATCGCCGCGACCGCTGCGTAATGGTCGGCGAGCTGGCCCTTGGTGATGTTGGACTCGGGATAGATGATGCGGTCACGGTTGCTTATCGCGATGGCAGTTGTCGCAAGTGCGGCGAGATTGGCCGTGCGGCGCTCCGTCTCGAGCACGACCGCCTCTGGCTTCTTGTCTTCGCGGAGACCAAGATAGCTCGGATGGCGCAAAGTCCCTTCATTTGTCATTTCGGTGAAAGCGATCTCAGCGACCAGTTTCGGACGCAGCCAGTGTGTGCCGCGCACTTCGGCGCGTGGGGCATCGACGGTCGCGGCCTTCTGCTCAAGCGGCGCCATGATCTTCAAGAGACGAAGAAGTTCAGCGGTATCGAAGCCGGTGCCGACTTTCCCGGCGTAACGCAGCTTGCCGCCGTCATGAACGCCAAGGATCAGGGAGCGAAATGCGCGGACCTTGTCGGAGGGCGTCCAGCCGACAATCACAAATTCCTGCCGCCTGATGCATTTGATCTTCAGCCAGCTCGCGCCGCGGGCCGCCACATAACTCGAATCCGCGAGCTTTGAGATGACGCCCTCAAGGCCAGCTGCGCAGAAGCGATCGAGCAGCTCTTCTCCGCGGCCGAGGATATGGTCGGAGTAACGAAGGACCGGATTCTTCGCAGGCAAGATCGCCTCCAGCTTCGCCTTGCGCTCAAGTAGAGGAAGCCTAGTCAGATCTTCGCCGTCGAGCTGCAGCAGATCGAACGCATAAAAGTCGATAGTCGCCGGGGCACCCTTCAATGCATTCTGAAGCGCCTGGAAGTTAGATCTTCCATCCGCATCGACAACCACGGCCTCGCCGTCAATCAGGGCGGAGCGCACCTTGAGCTTGCAAGCCTCGGAGAGGATCGAGGGAAAACGGCCAGACCAGTCCAGACCAGATCGTGTGTAGGCTCGCGCCTCGCCACCGCCGACGGCAACGAGAATACGATAGCCGTCGTATTTCATCTCATGGATCCAACGATCGCCGGCAGGGACCGTGTCCACGAGCGTTGCGAGCTGGACCGGCCGGAAAGCGGGCGGCGCTAAAGTGACCTCGTCACGAGCGGGCGACTTCGCTTGACTAGCGTTCGACCCATTGATTGCCTTACGAGACGTTGGCTTGACCACTCTGACCTAAACCATACTCAGAGACGAAATAGCGTTATCCGCGTCCAACGCGCGACTACTTCTTTAGTTTCGCTGCAGGCCGTATTGAGCTTTTCGCGATCATTGCCGACCCGTTTGATTAGCGCCTCGGCCCGACGCCGTACTTCCTGCCTCCGGCCCTTCCATTCCCGATTTTCGCGCACAGCTCACAGGCAATAATCAAGAGCAGGAACGTGCCCTCAAGTGCCGCCACAGCGTATCCTCTTTCTGCCATCGGCTTTAGAAACTGACATTCCGGTTCCGGCGTTCCGGTCCCCTGTGGGTACGGTTTTGATCTTCTCGTCGAACCCCATGTTTCGATTGATGATTACTCGACGTGCCCCATTGACGCCAAGTACCTTGGTTTCAGTCTTCACCAATACCGGAGGGACGAACCAATGGGTTGCCATGATACCTCCTACTCAGGGGAGAGATACACGTTGGCCTCCTTGGCAGCCGGCTCAAAGGCTTCACGGACCTCTTGGGGGAGGCGCCGCCCTCGAACGCATCGACGCAGGATTGGACCGCCTTGGTCCACTTCGGGCCCTTTGTGTCCCACGCCATGAGTTCCTCGGCGGCTCCTCGACGTGGCTGACCCCATTGCGAATGCCCGGACGTTTCGTCTTCAGCGTAGACCGGGGGAGCGAACCAGAGGGGACCCATAGGGGGAACTTAGAGCAAGTCCGCTGACCAACCCCGCTTTAGCCCCAGCTAAGGGAACGATGTAGGCCCTCGCGGGTTTAGAGGTTGCAGTGGTCCTTCTCGGATGTGCAGCCGCTGTGGCGGGGTCCGTCGCCTCTCCTTGCTGGCGGCGGGCTCCTTTCGCGAAGACGGTTTTGGTCATAGACACATAGACCTTATACCGTTCCAATTTAGCTGGTTGTCATGGGGGAAGTAACGTCCCCTCCTCTTTGGCAGCAGCCAGGAATGCCTTGCGGGCCTCCTCAGGTTCCATCTCATCGAAAATCACGGCCATGCAAACGCGCACCGCGAGGTCCCACCAAGGGCCACGCTTGGTCCACTTCATCAGCTCCTCGCCGGCTGTCTCGGCGTTGCTGACGTTGCGGATGATCCCGGGACGCTCGGTCTTGACGGGGACCGGAGGGTTGAACCAGTGGAGAGCCATGCGGTCGCTCTTTGTCGACCTTGTCAAGTTCCTCCAGGAAATACCTTTGCTCAGCCGGCAGTTCCCGTTCTAGAGGCAGATTAAGCAGGTTACGAAGGTAATTGCGGATTACCTCTGACTAGTGAAAATGGCGCAGGACGGCGCGCTTCCGTTGCGATGCCACAGCGGCTGAATTGACCGTGGAAAGCCACGCAGAGGCCATGGCAGTTGCTGCCTCGACGATTGCCTCGGTTAGTTCTTCGTCGGAGGCCACCAAATGAGGCGCAGTCTCCCGAGCTTCGCGTAGTGCCGCTTCGATCGAGACCGTGTCGCGACGGTCCGCCCTGTTGAGGAGGCGGTTACTCGCGAAGATCAAACCCGACGAACAGGCCAAAGGCTGGGGCAACATTGACAATAAGCTCCACGAGCTCGCAGTCAGTTTCCGCCAGATGTGGCCCGTCTCGGCGCACCGCTGCGATAGTCTCTTTGACGGAGATGATTTGGCCGCGACGGGCTTGTAGGATCAGCTCGTGAACAAGGTGTTTGGCAGTCACTTTGTCGGGTCGGCAGTTCGTCCAAACGTTCATACAAGGCCTCCCACCTCAGCGAGAACCCAAGGGAACATTCATCATCCTCTGTCGAGAAAAATCAAGAAGAATGTTTGATAACTTCTGAGTGGGAATCAGAGGGACAAGCCACGAAGCGAGCCTCCATACTCTTTGACCTGACGCTCAGCCAGCCGGATGGATGAGATTCGAACCAAAAGGCTTAATCGCCGAATCGACGGCGCATATGCATCCCACAACGCATCTTATGCGACTTTGACCCCAGGTTGATTGCGATCCTGCCCCAGGCCCACCCGGTTCCGAAACGGCGCAATGCGCCACTTCTTGACATTCCCGACGCTTTGCCAAAGCGGACTTTCGGTGACCGTCCGGAATCGACCCGAGCGAACCGGAGGTCAGCAGCTCTTTGCGATCGCTGGGGCGAGACCCACGCTACCGGGTGGAGAGAAACGATTGCCTGCACATTCGGGGGCGGGGGCGTGCTCCTGATGCGACGAGCCGCGCTCCTTTAGAGCAGCTTGTCCGGCGTGACGGGCAGCTCGCGGATGCGTTTGCCGGTGGCGTGGAAGATGGCGTTCGTGATCGCCGGGGCGACGCCGACCATGGCGATTTCGCCGAGGCCCTTCACGCCGAGCGGGTTCACATGCGGGTCGTGCTCATCCACGAAGATCACGTCCATGGTCGGCGGCGCGTCGGCATGCACCGGAACCGCGTATTCGGCGAAGTTGGCGTTTGGAACCCGCCCGTTGCGGGCGTCTACCACCGAATGCTCCATTAGCGCCATGCCGATGCCGCCGATCATGCCGCCGACGCACTGGCTGCGGGCGGTCTTCGGGTTGACGATGCGTCCGGCCCCATAGGCGCCGACGATGCGGCGAACGCGTGTCTCGCCAAGATCCGGATCGACTGCCACTTCCGTGAACACGGCGCCGAAGGAGTGCATCGAAAAGCCCTTGCTCGCGTCGCCTGGCGCCGAGTCCGCCGCAGCCTCGACCGCCTGGCCAATACGGCGCATCGCCTCCCAAAGGTCGTTTGCTCCACCGCGGGCAAGCGCATCCTCCCTCGCCTTGCGGCACGCTGCCTGAACGGCGCTGCCGACGCTCGCCATCGTCATCGAGCCGCCGTGCGGGGGCGTCTTCGGCAGCCGGCTATTGCCGAGACTGAACTTCACCCGCTCGATGGGCAAGCCCAGAGCCTCGGCTGCTACCTGCGTCATCGACGTCCAGGTGCCCGGACCCATGTCGCTTGCGGCGCTCGCCACCTCGGCGGTGCCATCCGGCAACAGGCGCGCCATGGCGGATGCGGGTGCGAAATTCATCGGATAGGTGGCAGTCGCCATGCCCCAGCCGATCAGCAGCCGGCCGTCCCGCATGGAGCGCGGTTCGGGGCTGCGCCGGCTCCAGCCGAAGCGCTCCGCTGCCAGCCTGTAGCATTCTCTGGTCGAGCGGCTCGAGAAAGGCAGCTTTTTGGATTCATCTTGCTCCGGCTCATTGCGCAGCCGGAACTCGACCGGATCGATGTTCAACGCCACGGCAAGCTCGTCCATGGCGGCTTCGAGGGCGAACACGCCGCTCGCCTCACCTGGGGCGCGCATATAGGTGGGGGTATGCACGTTCAGGGGTGCGATACGATGGCGCGTGTACACGTTCGGGCAGGCATGGAGAAACTGGCTCGCGCTCAGGAGCGCCTCCGAAAATTCCTCATAGGTGGAAGTCTCCTCATATCCGTCGTGCAGGATGGCCATGAGGCGCCCATCGCCCGCGGCGCCGAGCGCCACCCGCTGGACCGTGTGCGGGCGATAGCCGACGCCGTAATACATTTCGCGCCGGGACAGCATCAGCTTTACCGGCCGGCCGGCTGCACGCGCGCCGAGCGCCGCCAGCGTGACATGCGGCCAGGTGCGCAGCGCCGATCCGAAGGCGCCGCCGACAAATGGCGAGACGACGTGGATGTTCTCGGCCGGAATGCCGAACACGGCGGCGATCTCATCGGCAACGCCATGCACCCACTGCGATTTGTCCCATAGCGTCAGGCGATCGCCCTCCCAAGCCGCGATGGTGGCGTGCATCTCAATTGGGTTGTGGTTCTCGCGCGGGATCACATAGGTCTCATCGACCTTCACTTCGGCGCTCGCCAGCGCTTTTTCATGGTCGCCGCGCCGTGTCTCGGGCGGCTGGGTCGAAGCTTGGTCAGTCTTTTGTTGCGTGGGCAATACCGGCTCGACCTGGGTAATGTGCGTGGTTCCAGCTTCGCGTGCGTAGGTGACCCGCACCAGCGTCGCTGCGTGGCCCGCCTGCTCGAGGGTGTCGGCGATCACGAGACCGATCGGCTGGCTCTGATGGCTCACCCGATCGTCCTGGAGCACGTGCAGACGCTCACCAATCACGGGGTCTGTAAATCCCTTGTGCGGTTCGTAGGCCAGCTTGGGCGCATTGCGATGGGTGAGAACGGCGATGATGCCCGGCGCCTGCTCTGCTTCAGCCGTTTCGATCGAGGCGATGCGGCCGGCCGCGACCGAGCTCCGCACGATTGCCGCATAGGCCTGGTTTGGTTGGTCGAACTCGGCCGCATAGGTCGCCTGGCCCGTGACTTTCTGGCGGCCGTCGACGCGGCTGATAGGCTTTCCGATGGAAGCGGTGGTCATGTCCGTGCTCCCGCGATTTCGACCGCACGCACGATGGCGCGCCGCATCAGTTCGATCTTGAAATCATTGTGGCCACGTCCCTGTGCACCCTCGGCGGCGAGCGCTGCCGCCGAGCGGAGTTCGACCGGGTCGAGGCTGGCTGCGGTCAGGGCCGCCTCGACCCGGGGGACGCGCCACGGCTTGGTTCCGACGCCGCCGAGCGCGATGCGTGCTTGCCGGATTTGGGCGCCGTCCATCTCGAGCACCACCGCCGCCGAGACAACCGCGAACTCGAACGAGGCGCGATCGCGCACCTTGAGGTAATGCGAGCGCCGCGCCGCCGGATTTGCCGGAACCGTGATCGCGGCGATCACCTCGCCCGGCTCGAGCACGGTCTCGATGTGCGGGGTCGCTTCGGGGAGTCGATGGAAGTCGCCGAGTGGTACGGTGCGTTGTCCGTCGGCTCCTTCAATCTCCACGGCCGCATCAAGCGCTACGAGCGCGACCGCGAGGTCGGAGGGGTGGGCGGCAATGCAGTCATCGCTCGTGCCGAGCACGGCATGCCAGCGGTTTTCGCCGCCAATCGCAGCGCAGCCGGAGCCCGGCGCGCGCTTGTTGCAAGCCTCATAGCCCACGTCGCGAAAATACGGACACCGGGTGCGCTGCAGGACGTTGCCGCCCATCGTGGCTTGATTGCGCACCTGCGGGCTCGCGGACTCCAAAAGCGCCTCGGAGATGACGGGAAACTGCTCGACCACATCAGGATGAGCCGCTACTTCGGCCATCGTCGCCGCGGCGCCAAGCCTGAGGCCCTGCGGCCCGACCTCGATCCGGTTGTCGAGAAGGCCAGCAAGGCTGACCAGCCGATCGGGCCGGCGGATGTTTTCCTGAAGAAGCTGCACCATGTCGGTGCCGCCGGCGATGTATTCGACAGGCGCGTCATTGCGGCCGGCCTGTGGGCGGAAGGCAAGTGCGGCGGGCAGATCGCGCGGACGCTCGAGGGTGAAGGGGTGCATGGCTCAACCTCCCTGCACTGCACCGGTGACGCGAGCCGCGTCCTGGATCGCCGCGACGATGCCTTCATAAGCGCCGCAGCGGCAGATATTGCCGCTCATCCATTCGCGGATTTCCTCTGGCGAGCCGGCATGGCCCTCGTTGATGCAGGCAATGCCGGCCATGATCTGCCCTGACGTGCAATAGCCGCACTGGAAACCGTCCCGCTCGATAAAAGCTGCCTGCAAGGGATGGAGTTCCTCGCCCTGGGCCAAGCCTTCGATTGTGGTGATCTCGCGCCGCTCCACGAGGGCCGCGAGCGAAAGGCACGATTTCACGCGCTTTCCGTCCATCAGCACCGTGCAGGCACCGCACTGCCCGAGGCCGCAACCCTTCTTCGATCCCGTGAGATGCAGGTGCTCCCGAAGCGCGTCGAGCAGCGTCGTTCGCGGGTCGAGGGATAGCCTTTGCTCGGTTCCGTTGACGCGCAGCACCAGATCGAGCGGAGCCGGCGCCGGAACCTCGTCTTGCGCCGCCGCCGCCGCAAAGTCAGGCATGAGGTTTACTCCCGCAAGAGCGAGGCCAGTCACCGCTGTGCCTGCCAGCAGCTCTCGCCTCGTCACATCATAACTGGTCATGTCTGGCCCCTTGCTAGAGCGGGATTCATCCGCGACGGAGCATGCGAACCGGGAAGGACCGGATGGAGTGGAGGTCGCCGCCCGCTACAGGCGGGACCAGCCCTCGCGTTCCAACAACGGCTGCGGGCCGATGTTCCCAGCTGCAGCGATATTTTTCTCCGTGGCACGCTTATTCGGGCGGTGGCCGGCAGTTCATGTATCCGCCCCGAGCCTGTCAGCTGTCTCATGCAGGCACCAGACCGCGACTGGCCGTTGCCTTCCGCGTACCGTGCGCGTCTGGTCGGGCCGCAGGTCTTTGATGATTACAGACGGCTCATGACCGCGGGATTGCACGGCACGCACCAAGTCGTCGGTGATCATCAGCCTTGTGCCGGTATGGCGGGTCAGGCGCTCGAGCCGGCTTGCGACGTTGACTGCGTCGCCCAGCACCGTGAACTCGAGGCGCTGGGCATGGCCGATGTTGCCGACGACCACCTCGCCATAGTGCAGGCCGATCCCAATCTCGATTGGCTCCTGGTCCTTGCGAGCACGCTCGACGTTCCATCGCTTCATCTCGGCGAGCATGGTGTCGGCACAGGTCAGCGCTCGGATCGGGTCGTCGTCTCGTGGGCGCGGTGTCCCGAAATGCACCATGATCGCGTCGCCTATATATTTGTCGATCGTACCGCTATTGGCGAAGACTACGCGTGCCAAGCGGCCGTGGAACTCGCGCAGGAGGCCCACCAGCGCTTCCGGCTCCATCCGCTCGGAGTGCCGGGTGAAGCCTACCATGTCGGCGAACAGGATCGCGGCCGGCTGCACGATTGGGCCGGTCGAGTGGATCGGCGTTGGTTGAAAGCTCTCGCACGATGTTGGGCGAGAAGTATCGGGACAGCGAGGCCCGTGCGCTCTCGGCGGCCACCTGACGGCGCACCAGCTGCCGCGAGCGCCAGACCGTTGCCGTGAGGATGAGGGTCACCAACCCCAGGAAGACGATCTGGTTGAAGAAGTTCGTGCAACTCACCGACCTCGGATCGAGGAAGCGGCTGATGACCGCTTCTGAACTTAGGCCACTATCGAGGCTCTGGCGCGAACTCGTCAGCAACGTGTCCGGCAGGGACGCAGCCCACAGGAAGCCCCCGCTCCACGCAACGATAGCGGCAATGCCGGCCCACATCACGAGCCAGGGCGAGTAGCTCAGCGACATCCCGACCAGGAAGATGCCGAGAAAAAGGAAATTCGGCAGGCGCAGGTTAAGCTGCGCCGTCCAGCCCTCCACGTAGAAGGGCGGCGGCACAACCAGCACATAGGTCAGGATGATTGCGTCGAGCATCAAGAACGCCGCCAGGACGGGTGCGCGTCCATACCCCTGGCGTGCAAGCAGGTACGGCGGAGCGCCGAGCAGCGCAAAGGCCGCAATGGCCGAGAGATACCCCGCCGAACGCTCGAAGGGCAGGCTCAGCGCCCAGACAGCAAGCACGGCAAGTGCGGCGAGACGACCCCAGAACATGTAGGAGAGGCCCTTCAGCTCCTCCTGTACTATCCCCTCGGTGACGTCCTGATACGTCGGACGGCCCGGCGTCGACCCCGGGCTTGCTGCCCGAAGCAGCTTTTGGATTGATAATTGCGCGCGTCTCTTGCCAATCACGGCGCTTACCCTTCTGCACTGAAGCTCGATGGCGTCGCGTTTCGTCAGACCGGTGCTTACAGGTGCTTGCCCGCCACGGATATCGGCGGGCAAGTCGCAAATGCCGGGCGGTCCGGTTCGATCCGGGGTACGGCCCAAGCAAGCCTCGGAGCGGCGCTACAGGCTACTCAGGAACTCGATGAGGGCGTGCCGCTCGTCTGCACTGTTGAAGCGCTGAACCATTCGTGTGCCGCCCACCATGGCAGTCGGATTCGCGAGGTAGGTTTCCAGCATCTCGGGTGTCCAGGTGATGCCTGAGTCGCGCAGGGCGGGAGAGTAGTTGAAGCCTTCGACGCTGGCGGCGGCGCGGCCGACCACACCCTGCAGGTGAGGTCCGGCACCGTTCCGCGTGGTCGCGATCTGGTGGCAGGCCCCGCAGCGCTGCCGGAACACGCGCTCCCCTGAACCGGGATTCGCCTCCTGGGCAACGGACAAATCCGTTGCCCAGGTTGCTGCAATCATTGTTAAGGCAGGTAGTACGAAATTCCTCATCCTTCCATGCCTTTCAGGTCGAGCTTCGAGAGGGGCAGGCTGCGGATACGCTGGCCGGTGAGCACCGAGGCGGCATTGACCACCGCCGGCGGCACGCCTGGCAGGCCAGGCTCGCCGATGCCGCCCATCGGCGCACCGCTTTCGACGATGCGCACATGCACCCGCGGCATCTTGTCGGGCGGCAGGATGGGATAGGCGTCGAAGTTGCGGGCCTGCGGCATGCCGTCGACATAAACGACTTCCTCCAGCAGCGCCGAGGACAGGCCAAGTGCAACCGCCGAGTTCACCTGCGCCTCGATGATGGCCGGATTGACGATGCTTCCGGGATCGATGGCCACCCAGATCTGGTGCGCGACGACCTCGCCGTCGCGCAGCGAGACTTCGGCGATCGTCGCCACCTCGCTGCCGAAGGGCGAGGCCATCGCGACCCCGCGCGCGCGGCGGCTGCCGTCCTCTGCCGCGAAGGGACCGCGCTTCCACCCCCCGGACAGATCGGCAACTGCCTGCAGAAGATTGCTGTGGCGCGGGCTGTCCGCGAGAAGCCGCAGCCGCAGTTCGTAGGGGTCCTGCTGACCTGCGTCGGCCATTTCATCGAAGAACGTCTCGTAGAAGAAGTCGTTCATCGAATGACCAACCGACCGCCAGAAGCCGATGATCGCCGGGTCGTCGACGTGAACCTGGCCGACGCGCCGGTTCGGAATCGCATAGACTTTACCCGCGATGCCTTCGACGGCGGAGCTGTCCACCTTGTCCGGCTGGCGGCCGAACCAACGTCCCGCCGGACCTTCACCCACCGCAACGGCATCCAGAACGACCGGCAAACCGTCGGCGTCGAGACCGGCGCGAAAACGGGCGACCCCCATTGGTCTCAACGTGTCGCGCAGGAATTCCTCCTCGCGGCTCCAGATGAGCTTGACGGGACGATCTGCCGCCTTCGCCAGCAGGATCGCCTGCGGGAACGGGTTGGCCGTCTGATAAAGGAAGTGCCGGCCGAAGAAGCCGCCGAGCATCGGCGAATGGATGATCACCTTGCCCGGCTCGATGCCCGCGACCTTTGCAGCCTCCGCCTGGAACATCTCGGGCGCCTGGTTTGGGATCCAAAGCTCAAGAGTCCCGCCCTCGTTCCAGCGCGCGATCGCCGATGGCGGCTCGAGCTGGCCGTGCACGAGATAGGGCGCGTCGTACGTCGCCTCCACGACCTGGGCCGCACCTGCAAGGGTACCCGCGGTGTCGCCTTCCTGCTCGAAAGCGACGCCGTCTCCGGGTGTCGACTTCAACATTGCCCTGTGGGTCTCGGAGGAGAAATCAGCCGGCATGGCGCGAGGCGTTGCAGCAGCAGGCTCCGTCCAGGTCACCTGCAGAGTTTCCACCGCGCGGCGCGCCCGCCACCAGCTGTCGGCGACGACCGCCACTGCCCCAGGCAAGCGGTGAATCGAGTGCACGCCGGGCATGGCGAGCACCTCCGCCTCATTCGCCAGCGCGCCCGGCTCACTGCCGAGGCGCAGGCTATGCTGGACGGCGGCGTGAAGCATGCCGTCGACCTTGAGGTCGATCGCGTACTGCGCGCGCCCCGTGGACTTGTCGCGCGCGTCGAGCCGCCGAACGGGCTTGCCGATCCAGCGAAAGCTGTCGGGAGAGCGCAGCACGACATCGTTTGGCACTGGCAGATCGGCGGCTGCATCGGCAATCTCGCCGTAAGGGATTGCTTGACCGCTCGCGGTATGCACGACTTGGCCCGGTTCCGTGGAAAGCTCGGATAGCTGGACGCCGAGTCGTTCGGCGGCCGCCTGCAGCAGCATCTGGCGCGCGGATGCGCCAAGCCTGCGCATCGTCTCGTAGCTCATCCGCACCGACATGCTGCCGCCGGTAAAACGGCCGCCGCCGGTCAGGAGATAATCGGGACCGGGAGGCGCTCCCTCGACCGTGAAGTTCACGGGATCGACATCCAACTCCTCACCGACAATCTGCGCCATGGCGGTGAAGATGCCCTGTCCGCCCTCGATGAAGGCACTGCGGAACAGCACGGTGCTATCGGGGCGGATTTCCAGAAAGGCACTGACCCGAGATCCGGGCGTGATGGAGGCGGCCTGCGCCCGGGCGCTTCCGACTGGCACCGTGACGGATAGGACGAGCGCTGCGGCGCCACCGAGAAAGCCGCGGCGCGAGATGTTGAGCGGACCGCCCTCGCTGGCCGTGGACCAGCGGTTCCGAATAAGAGTCATGTCGTTCATGGAATCCTCCTCACGCCTGGGCGGCCTGCCGGACGGCAGCCGAGATCACGTTGTAGGTGCCGCAGCGGCAGAGGTTCACCATCGCGCCGGCGATATCCTCCTCGGTCGGTTGCGGGTTTTGCTTGAGGAGCGCCGTGGCAGCCATCACCTGACCGGACTGGCAGTAGCCGCATTGCGGCACCTGGTTGGCGACCCAGGCCTCGACCACCTTCCTGCCCTCGGCATCCTGCTCGATCGCCTCTATCGTCGTGATCGCCGTTCCGACGACGCTGTCCACCGTCGTCACGCAGGACCGCGTGGCCTGTCCATCGATCAGCACCGTGCATGCGCCGCACTGGGCGACGCCGCAGCCATATTTTGTGCCGGTCATGCCCAGCACATCGCGCAGCGCCCAGAGCAGAGGCGTGTCTGGTTCGACGTCGACCTGAAATGTCGAGCCGTTGATGGTCAGTTCCATGGCCTTCACCTTTTGGTTCGCGGGAAAGCCAACACGACTGGCTGTTGGCTTGTCGGACCTGCAGGGTAGCCGTTCCCGATCAAAAGCATTAGGGGCGTTAATTCGCTTGCATTGATCGACAGGAGACATAAATCTTCAGCGATCGGGTTGGGAAACGGCATGGCCAAGGAAGACTTCAACGACCTCTTATGGTTCCTGGCCGTTGCCGAGGAAAAGAGCTTCACGCGCGCCGCGGCAAAGCTCGGCATCACGCAGTCCACCCTCAGCCACACGATCAAGCGGTTGGAAACGCGCATGGGCATTAGGCTGCTCACGCGCACGACCCGCAGCGTGGCGACGACCGAGGCCGGCGAGCGCCTACGGCAGTCGCTTGCACCGCGTGTTGCGGAAATCGAAGCGGAGATCGCCTCGCTGATGGAGTTCCGCGATAAGCCTGCTGGAACCATCCGGCTGACCCTTTCGGATCACGCCTTCGACAGCCTCGTGTGGCCGAAGCTCAGGCCGGCGATCGCAGATTATCCCGACATCAAGCTGGAACTCAGCATCGACAACGGGCTGCGCAACATCGTCGAAGATGGATTCGACGCGGGAGTACGATTGGGTGAAAGCGTCGAGAAGGACATGATTGCGATCCGCGTCGGTCCGGACTGGCGCATGGTCGCCGTCGCCTCCCCCGACTATTTCGCCGAGCATCCTCCGCCTCGTCATCCGCAGGAGCTGATTGGACACAACTGCATGAACATGCGCCAGACACGTGGCGGCGGGCTTTATGCCTGGGAATTCGAAAAGGAGGGTCATGAGCTTCGCGTCCGGGTGGATGGGCAGCTCACCTTCAACGCCTCCTACGCCATGGTGGATGCGGCTCTGAAGGGGTACGGCGTCGCCTTCGTTCCCGAGGACCTCGTCGAGCGATACATCGCGTCGGGCGATCTCCTCCAGGTGCTGGACGACTGGTGCCCGAAATTCCCGGGCTATTACGTCTATTATCCGAGCCGACGACAGAACCTGCCGGCCTTCAAGGTCATCATCGATGCCCTCGGGCACAAGGAGCCTTGAGGCAACCTGGCCTGCGACCACCATCTATTCGGAATCCAATATACTCATGCCCTGTCGCGGGACTGGTAGGCTACACCCGAAGACTTCCGGGAGAGCCCAAGCGCTATCACTGTGGCGCATGACACGATCACCGCGCTGGCCAGGAATACACTATCCAGCGTGGCCGAGGCTGCGATCAAGCCGAGAGCGGGACTGCCGAAGCCGAGCGCCACGTCGAGGAAGACGGTGTAAAGACCCATGGCGAGCCCTCGGCTGCTGGCGGGAAGATTCCTGATAGCCTCGGCTCCAAGCCCCGGATAGACCAGCGAATAGCCGAGCCCGGTGAGTGCCGCGCCTGCGGCCGCAAGCATGGGTCCTGGCGCAAACCAGATCAGCATGAGGCCCGCGGCTTCCACCAGGACGAAGATCGCCGCGACCCGCGCGCCTCCGAGCCTGTCCGGCAGACCACCGATAAATAGCCGTGCCGCGATCAACGCTCCCGCGTAGGCCGTGAAGGGCAGCCATACGAGCCCCCAGCCGTTTTCCGCGAACTGCAGAGCGCCGAAGGACAGGATCGCGCCGTATCCAATGCTGCTGAGCGCCGCCCCGATCCCCGGAATCCAGACTGCCCCGAACACGCTTATGAATGAGTGTCGCGCACTGCTCGTCGCTGGTCTCACGCCATGCATCGGTACGATAGCGAGGAGGGTCGCAGCGGGAAGGACGGCCGTGGCAAGCGCGATCGCGGAAAAACCGCCGGCTGCGTATAGCGTCGATCCGATCGGCGCCCCGAGCGCCAAAGCCGCGAACATGGCGGTCCCGATCCAGCCGATGATCTTGCCCGAGTGTCGGTCGTCGGCAAGGGCGAGGCCCCATGCAACACCGCCGGTGATGATGAAGCTCTCCGCCATCCCTAGCACGGCGCGCCCGAAAAGTAGGATCGCCGCGGACGCCGCGGGTCGGCCGAGCAAGGCGAACGACGCGAGATAGACCAGTCCCGCCAGCGCGGCTGTAACCAGACCGATGACAACCGCACTTTTGCCACCGCGCGTATCGGCATAAGAGCCTGCCCATACACGCGAGAGGAGCGAGGCGATGAACTGGCTGCCCGTGACCAGTCCGACCACAAACGGACCGAACCCAAGCCCATCATGAACATGCAGGGGCAGGACTGGCAACGCAAGTCCGATGACCAGAAAGCCGGCGGACACGGCCGCCATGATCGGCAGTAGTGTCGCCATGCTTTCCCGCCCCTCGATCATCGACACCCTGGTACCTCTGTATGCCCTTGCAATGATCACGCTCAGCAGCAACACCTTGATTGCCCGCCGCTCGTCCATGGCGCGGTAATTTCCGCGACTTCGCCAGCAGCATGTTAGACGTCGAAGAGCTTGCCAGGCTTGATTCGACCCATTCAGCACGCGGTCCATCAGCTCCGCGGAAACTGTACCGCAGGGACGGATGCGACTCCCGCCCCTACCAGGGCTGGTTTGCCGGCCCTACCGTGATCTCGTTGATCGTCGTGTCCTCGGGCTGGCCGATAGCGAAGGCGACGACGCTGGCGATCCGGTCTGGCGAGATCCCGTATTTGTCATACGTGTTCCGCATCTGGTCGAGCGTCTGCTTCTGGCTGATGGTGTTCAGCAGCTCAGTGTTGATCGCGGCGGGATAGATCGTCGCGGTGCGGATGTTCGTCCCCTCCATGGCGGATTCCATGCGCAGGACCTCCATGAAGTCGCGGAGGAACCATTTTGTCCCGCCATACACAGCACCGCTCGGATAGGCCTTGAGCCCCGCAACGGATGACGTCGCAATGACATGCCCGGATTTCTGCTCGATGAACGCCGGCAGTACTGACGCCACGCCGTTGAGGACACCCTTGATGTTCACGTCGACCATCTGGTGCCAGTCGTCAGTCTTCAGCGCGGAGAGCGGCGAGTTCGGCATGAGGCCGGCATTCAGGAAGATGACATCGACGCGGCCGAACGTATCCTTGGCAAGTTTTACCATCGCGTCGTTGTCGGACGGTTTGGTCACGTCCAACTCCTTGTAGATCGCCTGACCTCCATCCCTTCCGATCTCGCCCGCGATCTGCTTCAGTTTTTCTTCGCGCCGCGCACCGAGGACGACCTTGGCGCCCTTGCTTGCGAGTACCTTCGCCGTCGCTTCGCCGATGCCGGACGATGCGCCGGTGATAATCACGACCTTGTTCTCGACCGTATCGGTCATCGCTGGTCTCCTTGGTATTGTTTGTCGGTAACGTGCTCCATCCAGTCCACGACCTTGTCGTCCTGGACTTCCTGGATTGCGATGTGGGTCATCGCCACGTCGGGCGAGGCGCCGTGCCAGTGTTTCTCGCCGGGTCCGAACCAGACGACGTCGCCGGGTCGGATTTCCTCAATCGGGCCGTCCTCGCGCTGCACCCGCCCGATGCCGGAGAGGACGACGAGCGTCTGCCCGAGCGGATGCGTGTGCCAGGCGGTCCGGGCACCCGGCTCGAAAGTCACCTGCGCGCCCTGCACACGCGCTGCATCGAACGGGTTGAAGAGCGGATCAATCCGCACCGTACCCTTGAACCACGCTTCCGGGCCCTTTCCGGACGGCCGCGACCCTGCACGAATGATTTCCACGGAAATGTCCTTCCTTTCAGATGCGCTCGATGCGAAGCGGGAACTCACCCGGCACATGAAGCGCTTCATAGCCCTCGTCGAAGCGGCCGAGCCTGATCAGCCCCGGATGGCGGTAGTCGGCGTAGAACATGGCCAGGTTGCCCCACGGCAGGAAGTAGCAGAGGTCGTAGGGCCGCTCGTTGCCGAACGGTCCGCTGCCCTCCTCGGTAAGCTTGCGCGGGAGATGGGCGATCTTTTCGTTGTTGCTGTAATCCTCGATCGTAAGGTCGAGCGGCAGCATCGAGTAGAAATCCCTCGCCGACGGATTGTCGTAGAGCGTGGTCGTCATGGTCCGGCCGTCGAACGTCATCCTGATCCGCATGTCGGTAGGCTCCTGATTGGCCGGGCCCCTGCCTTCCTGACTGAGCGCCAGGCGCGGCAGGACGGCGGTTGCAACTGCGGCGCCGATCATTGCCCGGCGACTGAGGATCGGCCGCTTCATGGTCATGGCAAAGACCTCCGGGTTGTGCGCCATGCGACAAGTGCAAGCAGCGATGACCCGCAGAGCAGCGCCGCACCCCGAAAACCCCATCGCCATGCCCTGGAAAATAGCGTCCCTAAATCGATCGCATTAGACGGACCAATCCGCTTAGACTTATCGATCCAGGCCATGAATAGGACTGGAAGTCGTTCCCCTTTTGCATGAAAGCGTCAGACTCGTTCCGTCTCTTGCGCTTAGGGCGACGAAGTTGCGGAATGTGTTGAGTTTCGGTAGCTGCACAAAATTCGGCCCTCCGGGCAAGACGATCTAGGTCTACTTTGAGCCAGTATCGCTGGGTGCGGTGAACGTCGGCTATCGGGCAGAGAAATTGGCTGATGAAGGGCGGCTTAGGGTCAGATCGCGTGTATGCGACGCTCGCACTGGCGCTTGTCATTCTCGATCCGTGACGCCGAAACTTCCAGTTTCGATCCGACAGTGATCCCCGCGACCTTTGGGATGTCTTGTGTCACGACGAGGCTGTCGCCCGAAGGAGCCATTCCGGACAGCTTTTGAAACAGGGGGTCCGAAGCGTCGCTAGGCATGAGCCGCGCCTTGTTCCGCGCTGGCTTGCCTCCGGTCTCGAGGGATAAATCCACCTCGCGCGGGGTCAGGATGACCGACGGCATCGCGTGTAACACGTGGGGCCATCTGCGGACCATCGAAGAACCCGTCCGGGCGCAGGTCGGCAGCCGCCGGCCTGATCTCGCGGTATGACGGGTCCTGGATGAAATCCTGTTTTAGGCGGTCGACGAAACCGACCTTCACCGACGTGAGAAGCAGGATCGGCGTGAGAACCGCGACGACGGACAGCACAAGGCAGGCGGAATCAGCTTCTCGTTCCAGAGGTCGCGCGAAGCAACGAAGAGGACGATCGGCATCCTGCCTGTCTTCGCTTTCGCCTCGGCTTTTCCGGCGGACTCCGCAATCAGGTTCCTTGAGACCGGCGCGTTCATTGAAGCTCGGACCTCGTGAAGTTCTCGCGAAGGGCGACCGGTTTCAGCGTGTGAACATGATCTGCAAATTTCCTACGAGATCGGTGTCGTGCGACACCATGAGCACCGTAGTGCCGAACTCGGCCGCGATGGACTTGAACTCCCTCACGATGATGTCCGCCATGTTTTCGTCCACTGAAGCGGTCGGCTCATCCGCCAGCACGAGGTCAGGACGGAGGCAGAGCGCGCGCAGTATGCTGACGCGCTGGCGCTGGCCGAGGGAAAGGACGGACGGTTTCTTGTCGAGGTGGTCGAACAGTTCGTAGGTGCGCGCTATGCTTTCGATCGCCTCGCGATCCGGCCGCCTGTCGCTCAGGCGGAACGGAAGCTCCAGGTTCTCCCTGACCGTAAAGAACGTGAACAATCCGCCAGTCTGCAGGATATAGCCGAAATGCTTCAGACGCACCTCGCAGATTTTCGCGTCGCGTCCGCGCTTCAGGAGGTCGGCCAGGTCGATTGCTCCTTCTCCGGTGCGCAGCTCGAACGAGCCGACCTGAGTAGGCTGCGAAACCATCGCGAGCAGGTCGAGCAAGGTGCTCTTGCCGCTCCCGCTCTTGCCGATCAGCCCGTAGAACTTGCCCCGGCCGAGCTGGAACAGGGGTACCGCCAGTTCGAACCGGTAGAACTGGACTCCAGTACCTTGTCCAGGTTTTCGACGGCTAGGACCGTGTGGGCCATGGTCGGGCGGGCGGTCATGGAAGGTTGCTGAGATCGAGCATGAAAATCTGGTCGTCCGGTTTGCCGTCCAGGTTGAGGGCAAACCATCGGTCAGCCCGGTTGAGGACGTCGTTGTAAAGGGACGTGAGCGACTCCAGGCGCTCCTCGAACCTCTGGCGGTCGTCGGGCGACGCGTTCTGGAACTCCTCCAGTAACAGCGTGAGAATCTCGCTCTTGTACGGCAGGTTCTTGATGTACGTCGGAACCGCCTTGCTCGAACCTAGCTAGCTTGTCGGATGCGGCAACGCCGAGGTCATACGACGCTGCGGTCGATCCAGCCTGCACTCCGCCGAAAACGAAAGTGCCGGTGGCCTTACCCGACTGCAGGTTGTCGGTAAGTCATTTCAGGAGATCCATGAGTTCTGACGTCCTTCCTGGTGACCATCAGCTTTATGTCGAAGGCCTTCTTCTTGTAGTCGCTAGGATCCCGGTCGACAGCCCATGCCACCAGGTTGGTCGGAGGCTGGGCGTCTTTGCCGATTTAGTCGACGAGGGCCGCGCGCACGGCGCCTGCGATCGCCTGTCCGGCGACGTCGTCGGAGCCGGTCGATTCGCTCATGACCGCACCGAAGTCGCCGGTGCTCAGGTATTTGACGATGTGGTCGATCTGGTCGCGCAAGCTGACTTCAAGGGTGGCCTCCTCGGAGCCGGTGACCCGCGAAAAGGAGACATGCTCGCCGTCGCCGGCCGCCATCGTTTCGAACTGAGGCCTCGCCCGGTCGAAGTTGCCAGCATCTGACTGTTTGCCGCTCACGTAGATCGAGGCAACGTATACGCTCTTTTCCTTGGCCAGATCTTTGACCGATCTCTCGTCGAGGTTCATCGAGTTCTTCGGGTCGCCGATCGGGTGACCGCTCGCGTCGCCGATCAGGATCATGATCTTGGGAACGTCCGGATCCCAGGCTGACTCGAGGGCGGTCTTCATTCCGGCGAAAACGTCCTCGTCCCATTCGCCCGCTCCCACGCTCGCCGCCTTTGCCTGCCCGGACTCGAGGAGTTCGGCAAACGGGTCTGCTTCCAGCAATTCGGGGTGAAATTCTTCGTATCAAACTCCAGCCCGGGCGAGACTTCGGGATCGTCCCGGTACCCTACCAAGCCGAACCGCAGCTTCGAGCTGGAGTCCCTGGAACTTTGCGCTCAGCGCCCGCGCGGCGTCGCGGACTGCGTTCTTGACGGCGTCTATGTGCGGCTGCATGGAGGCCGTCATGTCGATCACGAACACGACATTCATTCCCTTCACGCCCGTGAAGCTGGCGCTGTGCTCCGCAACGCACTTGTTGGCGTCGCTCTTCCTGATGTCGCATGCCGCGGACGCGTCCTGCTGCGACCGGGCCTGGTTGGTAAGCGCGGCGACCTGCACTGCACTCAAGTCATCGTCCTGGGCGCTCGACGGCACGTGGTGTGGTCGAGGATAGGCATGAGGTAGAAAGCCCCGTCTGCCCGGCATAGTCCGTGTATATGAGGGCGTTCTTGTTGGCCCGCCACGTCGGAGGCGGGCTGTTTGGCTGCTCGACCTGTAAGGCCGTGGTCCGCGACCGCCGGCCGCCGTTTTTACCATCATCCCCGATTATCAGGGCAATCCAGCAGGAGACGAATCGCAACTGGAAACTGCCTTTCGCAAAGACCTGACAGCCTGCCTGGCAACCCGGCCCGACGCGCGCGGGCCGCATCGCCAAACGGCCGGCGCCAATCTCGCGTTGCGAGGTCCGCCCAAGAGCACCCGGCTGCTGCCTGATATGACGGAAAGGTGGTTTCTGCCTCTGCCGGGATGCCAACCGGAAATACGCAGCACAACCCGGCGCATATTAGGGCGTGCCTTAATGAAAGGTTGCCGGCGCCCCGCTATCGCGTCTCCATGCTGATCGGTCGGCAGCAGAGTTTCGCCCTCAGGACCATCGCCTCGTAAGCAGGGGGTCCAGTCCGCGCAAAGGAAAGGCGGGCCGAACTTGACCAGCCCGCATCTTTTTGGTTTTCAGGAAATCAGCAGCATGGCGAACTGCTGCAATCGACCTGACCCGGGACAAGCTGCGCACCGCTGCCGGAGTTGTAGTCGTTGCTGCCGTAAGGCGAGTGCGTTCCGGCCTTTCCGGTGTACGGGTTCATATTGCCCGCATTGAATAATTGTTGCCCGTACCGTCAGGGCTCGACCGGACATAGGGTTGCACATAGGTACTGTTGCTTTTCGTGTAACCGTTGCCATAGGTATCGGCGAAAGCCGTCGAGCCGGTCAGGACTGCAATCAACATGCCCGCCGCCACAATTCTCTTTTTCATTTTTTCCACTTTTGGTCTGGTTGTGGGTTTGTAGTGCCGCCGCACCCGTCGGTCGAACACCGGCCAAGCAAGCCCCTGCCGCGGCGTAAGACAGCCGTTTATTTCGTCGCAGTCGTCTCACCAGATGATCCTTGTTGGAGGTTGCGAACCGGCCGACATCGCGGAGGTAATTGCGCTGCGTCTCCTGGCAGAAGGGAAAACGGCATGATCAGACTCCTTGTTGAAGAAGCCCGTGATGCTCTGCAGCAGCCGAACCACGCTCAATGCGGGCGCGACAGCCGGTTCTTGGTCTCTACCTCAATCGCGGGCGCTCTCCCGCGCAGCGGGTTCGTCCTGCGTGCCCACTCAAGACGCTATGACTGCCTTCCCCGGCGATTGGAATTTCGAATACAGTCAGCCTCACGCCAATCCCACCCTGAAATCCTCCAGAACCTGAGCCAGCCCTGGCGCGCCGAGAAGTGTCACAACACACTTCGCCTGAAGCTTCGGTATCGCGCAATCGTAAATGGCAACAGCAGCCGCCATCCTGCTTGGCGCCGGGCTGTCTGGCCTGGCGCTGTACAACAGCGCTCGCGCCAGACGCGCGCTTTTCCCGCACGGGTCGGGGCGCTTTGTCGGAGTGGCGGGGGTGCGCCTGCATCTCCTTGAGCAGGGGAGCGGGACGCCGTTGATCCTGCTGCACGGAAACGGCTCGTCGGCCGAAGATTTCAAGACCAGCGGCATGCTCGACAAAGCGGCCAGCAGATACCGGGTGCTCGCCTTGACCGGCCCGGCTTCGGCAGGAGCACGCGGCCGCGAGGCAAATGGTGGACGGCGGCCGAGCAAGCCGATCTCATTCATGCCGCCGTCGCGCAGCTTGGGACCGAAAGATATTTCATTCTGGGCCATTCCTGGGGCGCGTCGGTGGCTCTCCAGCTCGTGCGCAGGCACCCAGCATCAGTTGCCGGAATCGTGCTTGCCTCAGGTTATTACTATCCGCCGCCGCGCCTGGGCCTCGCACTGGCGGCGCTGCCGGCCTTGCCTGTCGCCGGGGATGTTTTCTGCCACACCTTGCTGCCGCTGCTTGTGCGGCTCACCTCGCCGCTTGCCATAGGCAAGATATTTCGCCCCGGCATCATCTCTGCAGCGTTTGCTTCGTCGGCAAAGGACATCGCCAGCCGGCCCTCACAACTGCGGTCGATCGCAGCCGAATCGGGATTGATGCTGGCGGCCGCGCTGGCTGGCGGCCGCTTCACCCGCTACGATGATCTGTCGCTGCCTGTCGGCATTATTGCAGGGGCCGGCGACCGGTTGCTCGATGCGAAAACCGAGGCTCTTAGGCTACAATCCGAGATTCCTGGTTGCTTTGTCGACATCATTCCGCAGGCCGGCCACATGGTCCACCATACCGCACCGCTAGCTGTTCTCGCTATGGGTCGACAGGGTCGCTGCCGCGGCCAGCATGAAGTAGGCCGGCACTGGCGCATGATCCCGCTAATGGGAATCCGGTTTTCGGAAAGATCATGCGCAAAGCAATAGGTGGAACCCTGTCCCGACCCTATCGGGTGGCGAATCCGATGATATAACTTACGGCCACAAGCATGTCAGCGAACCGCATCGTGTGCCATCCCCGCCGGTTCCGCTAACATCGAGGTCGAGGTCTGGCACCTTGCAGACTGGCCAGGGGAACGGCCGCAATTCGTGGCTCGTTTCTGTCTGCCTTTAAGGCCGCAAGCGTCTAGTCATCTGCATTGAGGCCGCGGGCTGTCAAGCGCCCCGCATTACAAGGAGTTGACGCTCTGAGAAATGTAAACGTGTCGCACCATCCTTGTTGGTGCAGCATGCCGGGCTTACTGCCTTTCGAGCGCTTGATGTAACCAAATCACCGGCTCGGCGTTTCGTTCAGCGCCGTTGCAATGCCCACCCACCAACGCAACTTACGAGCACGAGCGAAGCCATAACCTCTGTCACGAGCATAGACTGGCAACTTCATGAGTCGCAATTTTCTGGTGATCGAACCTGAGGAAGGCATTGCCGTGCTCAAAGGGCTTGCCTCCTCGGCGCGCATCTCGATGCTGAAACTGCTGCATGAAAAGGGGCCGATGAATATCAACGAAATCGCCGCCGTGCTGTCGCTGCCGCAGTCGACCGTCTCAACCAACATCCAGGTGCTGGAGGATGCGGGGCTGATCCGAACCGAGAACCTGAAAGCGAAGAAAGGCAGTCAGAAAATCTGTTATCCGACGGCCGAAGAAGTGCTTGTCGTGTTCAAGAGCGAATACCGTGCGGTCAAGAACGATGCGATCGAAGTGTCGATGCCGATCGGGCTTTACACCGGCTTCGAGGTTACCGCGCCCTGCGGCCTTTGTTCGCCGGATGGCATCATCGGCTTGCTCGATGTGCCGAACACTTTCCTTGATCCGGATCGCATGAAAGCCGGTTTGCTGTGGTTCACGCGCGGTT
>NZ_JAMYTP010000039.1:0-35686 GCF_040322515.1 Mesorhizobium sp. M0136 | reverse complement strand
GTCAAATCCGCCGACCAGATCCTCGCATCGGTCAAGCGTTTCTGCCAGAAGACAATGAACCGAACTTCAGATTCAGGTGACTAGGGTCAGGACTCATTGATCCAGAAGATGAAGGCTGCAGCGAAGGCGATCGCCGACAGGAAGGTGTGAGCACATCGGTCGTATCTGGTGTGGATGCGTCGCCAGTCTTTGAGGCGTGCGAACATGTTCTCGATCCTGTGGCGTTGTCGGTATAGGACAGGATCGTAGCTGTGCTGAACACGATGCTTGGCATGGGGTGGGATGCATGGCGTGATACCGCGCTCGACGAGCGCCTGGCGGAAGGCCGCTGAACTGTAGGCCCGATCGGCGAGCAGGGATTTGGCGGCGGGCAAATCCTCGATCACTGCCGCAGCAGTCTTGTGATCATTGGCCTGCCCTTCGCTCAGATGCAGCAGCCGCGGACGTCCCTTGCCGTCACAGACCACTTGCAGCTTGGTGGTCAGTCCGCCTCGGCTGCGTCCGATACATCGGGATAGAGCCCATTTTTAAGGAGGCTGGCGGCAGTGCGATGCGCTTTGAGATGGGTGGCATCGATCATCAGATTGTCCGTTTCGCCGCCCTGCGCGGCCAGTTCCGCCAGGATGCGGTTGAACACACCCAGCCGACTCCAGCGGATGAAGCGGTTGTAGATGGTCTTGTGCGGACCGTAGTCGGAAGGGACATCTCGCCAGCGAAGACCATTGCGGATCACGAACAGGATGCCACTCAGCACCCGGCGGTCATCTACACGCGGCACACCATGCGACAAAGGAAAATAGGGCTCGATCCGGCGCATCTGCTCCGGCGTCAACATCAGCAAATCACTCAAGGCGGCACCTCCTGCCACCTTGAATCACCCAACAGAGATCAACTCAACAAATTAATGGGTCCTGACCCTAGCTGAAATGTAACGGAGTAAGCGCGCTACGGCCTGTTCGGCTTATCCAACGAAGACCATGCATGGGCGGCGCGGTCTGCTACCCCATGTTTTGACGAGGTATTCTATATCTGAAGGGCAGAAAAAGCTGTTGCGGCAATAGAGACAAGACGCCTTAACTAAGACTTTCAAAATCGTTAGCGTAGTTATTTTTCAGTGTATGCTGATAGGCGATCAAGGCGTGATGTTGCCTGTCGGGGGGGTCGAGTAAAATGCAGACTGTGATGAGTCAAAAGCTGGCAAGCTATGGCCAGTGGACCTACCGTGGTGCCTGGGCCCTAGAGATTGCGGCCGCAGCGATTGGTCTTACGACAGGTGTAGCATTAGGCGTACAAGCGTTTTCTGCAAGCGAGTCTGTCACTGCAATGGATTTGACGCTCGCCAGTGCACCCTTTCTCATGGTGGCAATCGCGGAGCTCACCAAGATACCGATAGCTACACTGCTTTTCAGCGCGTCTTGGCTCTGGAAGCCCGTAATCTTGGTCTTCCTCCTGGTTCTTGCAGGCATCACTTTCGAAACTGTCTTTATGGGGATGGAGAGGGCAGGCGCATTGCGTCAGCTGCGTTATGAGGAGCTCGTAAACAAGATTGATGCCCTTGAGCAGGAAGCGACAAAGCTCGCCTCTGCTGACGAACTTGGTCGAAGAGCCGATCAGGTCGATCAAGCCCGTTCCGAAATTGAGCAGCTGACCTCTCTTGCGGAAAAATCGCGTGCGACCTTTCAGTCGCAAATTGCCGAGGCCAATGCGGAATTGGAGGGAACGACAGCCCTTACTCCAGAGGCCTCGCGTGTTCGCGATCAAGTGGAGGAGAAAAACGCGGTTCGATCGGCGCTGATTCAACAGCGTGATCGCGAAGTTAAAGACGCTGTCGATCAGTTTGAGCGCCAACGCGACAGCTTTGTTGAACGGATCAGTATGGCGCGCGATTCAGGCGACAGCGACTCGGCACGCAGGCTAGAATCGGAAGTGGCTAAACTTGCCAACCCCCGCACGAAAATTATCACCAAGTTCGACACTCAGATTGAGCCGCTCGATCAAGAGATTGCTGCGCTGCGCGAAAATTTCGATCGTTTGCGGGCAAATAGCCCTCCTATGACTACTGACCAGAGGCAGAAGCTTGTCGATAGGCGTTCGTCTCTGGAGCAAACGCGCGATAGTGATGCCGCGGCTTGGCAGCGTCGATTGGATGAAGCGGGCAAACGGCTCGCAGATGCCCAGGCGGCAGAAGCCAACAAGGCAAACACCTCGGCGCAAAACCAGGTCAGACAGGACCAGATTGCCAAAGCCCTCAGCGCCTTGGCCAAGGAGCGGATCCCAATGGCGCGGACAGATCAGGTCCGCCGTATTGCCTCACGGTGGTACGGCAGCAAACCTGAACTGGTGACTGAGGCACAGGCCGGAATAATCTCTGTGATTTGGTTCGGCTCGCTCGCGCTCATCGCCGCGCTCGCGGGACCAATTACGGCAATGGTCGCTCTAGCGCTCCAGCGCATTGCCGCCCGAGAAGAGGACAATTCAGAGAGCAAGACTTCCAGGCTGCTCCGCAGAATGCTTCTGAGTTGGCGTTGGCACCGAATTCGAACGATTAAGGTACCAGTCGAAGTTATGGTCGAGAAAGAGGTTGAGAAGCGGGTTGAGGTGCCTGTGGAAAAGGTGGTCAAAGAGATCCTCTATGTTCCGCTCTTCACCGATGATCCCGAAGTCCTTCGCAAGGCCCTCGACCAGGATTTGCCGCCTGAGGTTTCAGACCTCGTGACGGTATCAATGAAGGGTCGCAAAAGTGCTCGTCCGGCATAACACCACCCTGCTTGAGCAAGCCGTCGATCTCGCCGTCAAAAGGTCAGCGATTCCAACCTTGCAGGCTCAAGCCGCGGCCCAAGAGAAGACAGCCCGAGCGACCGCCTTTCGCCGAATGGCGACTGGCGGAGCCATTGCAGTGGCGGCGGTCGGGATTGGGCTAGGCATCAATCTTGGTCTATGGGACAAAACCTTGCCGGAGCCGGCGGCTTTGCCGACCATAGAGCAGCCAAGCGATCTCACCTCCCCGAAAGACGAGCCGCCTATTCCTGTTCCAACTCCAAAGCCAACTCAGGAGCAGGCGCCCCAGGCTGACGTCCCTACCAAGCCTGACGTGGTGACCGTCGACTTCAACAAGTTCGCCACCAAGAACGTCGAGTTCCAAGGCACCACTTGGGAGTTAATCACAGGTCACCACTTCAAGGATGAGAACGACGAAACCTGGGACCGAGCGTGGTGTTACTCTCGGCGGAGTGTGAACGGCGTAGACGTAAATGTATCATTGGCAGCTCGTTCTGCCCCGACAGCGCCACCAGCCGGGCCTGGCGCTGCTGCTCAGACGCTTCAGTTGGTCGGCCTTAATGATTCATCCGCCGTCGATCTTGCAACAAGATGCGCGTGGCTGGATGGTCGCACATTTGCGTCTTCAGACATCATTCCTGACCGGTCACGAGAGCAGGCCGCAACTGTCCCCGCAGAAACTCCTGCGACAGAGCTCGATCCAGATAGTGGATTTGTTGTCGTGTCCGGGTGGGACGCGATCGGAAACGACCTGCCGGATATGCCAATTAGGAACGTGAGTTCTGAGCAGTGTCAAACCGCCTGCGATACAGACTTCAGGTGTCTAGCGATTACTTATAACACAAAATTTCGAGCTTGTTTCATGAAAGGGGACGCATCGCTACTGGTCAAAAGCGAAGAGTCGATCATGGCCGCAAAGAAAGTGGTCGAGAGCAATTTGCGCTACTCGAATTTGGTGTTCGCCACAAAAACGGAAATTTCTGGCAATGCCTATTGGACCTCTCCGCTCCGATATCCCGACTGCATACTGCAATGTGCAAACGACAAATCCTGCTTAGGGTTCAATTTCCGCAAAAAAGAAAGTGCGTGTGTCCTTTTCAACAGCATAACCCAATCCGCTGATAACGCAGCGGTCGCATCTGGCATCAAGAGCGTCGCCAACTAAAGTTGAAGCAAAGCACCTATCCTCAAGGAGCGATTGAAGCCAAGCCACTTGTCAAAGAAAGTGGCTAGCAAAATTCCACGATAACCTTGGGGTTAGTGGTAAGAATGTCGAATGTTCTTCGACGAAGCTCTAACACAACGCAAAGTGGGGCCAACTGAGGCATCTCAGAGAAAGAATTGTCGTCGGCGCATTGCGGGCACCGTCTGACTGAATGTCAAAAAGGGGCCGGAGAACGAACATGACGTAATCGCGGGAGCGGTGGCCACCTGAGACGTGGCGGCGATGTTCGAACCTCTAGCCGGCTGGCTGTCCCCCGATAGGATGAAGAACGGGCTCACGATCGACACCGGGCCCAGGCATCGAACGGAGGACAGCCATGAAGCAGTATATCGGTCTCGACGTATCCATGAAAGAGACGGCAATATCGATCCGTCAGGACGGCAAAAGGATGTGGCGGGGCAAGTGCGCGTCCGACCCGCAACTGCTCGCGGCGGTGATCCGCAAGCGCGCACCCGATGTCCGGCGGGTGGTATTCGAGACGGGGCCGCTGTCGGTGTGGTTCTACCATGCGCTGACGGCAGAGGGGCTGCCGGTGATCTGCATCGACGCGCGGCATGCCAAGGCCGCGCTTGACATGGCCGCGAACAAGACCGATGCGAACGATGCCGATGGCCTGGCACATCTGGCCGAGGTCGGCTTTTACCGAGAGGTTCGGGTCAAAGGTTTCGACAGCATGCTGATCCGCACGCTTATCACCGCGCGGCGCCAGCTTCTTAAGATGCGTTTGCAGATATCCAACCAAATCCGTGGGTTGATGAAGACGTTCGGCCTCGTCGTGCCCAAGGGCGCCGGCAGCGTGTTCGAGCGCAACGTTCGCAACCTGCTGCAGGGCGAAAAAAAGCTGGCGCGCATCGTTGCGCCAATGCTTCGGGCATGGAGTGATATCCGACAACAGACAGCAGAGCTGAGCAAACAGTTGGCCGCGATGGCGCGTGAGGACCAGCACTGCCGTCTGCTCATGTCAGTGCCCGGTGTAGGCACCGTAACAGCCACCGCCTTTGCCGCAGCCGTCGAGGATCCGGCGAACTTCAGAAACTCGCGCGCCGTGGGCGCATGGGTAGGCCTGACCCCGAGACGCTACCAGTCCGGCGAGGTCGATAATGACGGACATATCTCGCGCCGTGGCGACAATCAGTTGCGCGGACTGTTATACGAGGCGGCCGCGGTCATCCTGAACCGGTCGACGGATACCAGCACCCTGCGAACCTGGGCGTTGGAGCTCAAAGAACGGCTCGGCTTCAAGCGAGCGGCCGTGGCCCTGGCGCGCAAGCTGGCAGTGATCATGCATGCGATGCTCCGGACGGGCGAGCTATTCGATCCGCGCGGAGGAACGCACGCCGCTGCCTGATCTTCAGACGCTCCCTGCGACGATTCCGTCAGGCCATTCAACCAACAGCGTTCTTACAGGACGCACCGAGCCGTCCCTGCCGGGACGTGGCTGAGATCATTCCGCGAAGCGGGAAGCAACTGCCTCGGTAAGCAGATTGCGTAACGAACATAGGAAGATCTCACCTGCGAAACTCATCCTGCGGCGATCATCGCGTCGACCGCGTAGACGACCCTGTACCCGGCATTCGGACGAACGAGAATCGACAGAAAGGACGACGGCCTTGCACTCACCCCCTTGACGGTCGAGCGATTAGACGACCCGCTGCGCGGGATGGGCGCCCGCGGTTGAGGTAGAGATCAAGAACCGGTCGTTGCGCCTGCGTTGAGCGGGGTTCGGCAGGGGCAGAGCATCACAGGCTTCTTCAACAAGGAGCCTGACCATGCCCTATCCTGTTCTTGATGCACCTATCAGTCCACTTCGTCAGCGGCTGATCGACGACATGAACATGCGGCGTTTCTCACAGGAGACGCAGCGCAACTATCTCCGCGACATCGGACGCCTGGCGACGTTCCTCGGGCGTTCACCAGACACAGCGACCACTGACGACCTGCGCCGGTTCCAGATCGAGCAGCAGGACGACGGTGTTCCCGTGCCGACGATGAACAGCATCGTGTCGGCGCTGCGCTTCTTCTTCACGCATACGGTCGATCGTCCGGATCTGGCGCGCAAGCTGTTTGTCTGGCGCGCCCGCGCAAACTGCCGGTGGTGCTGAGCCGCGACGAGGTTGCCCGTCTGCTCAACGCCACCACCTGCCTCAAGCACCAGGCCGCGCTGTCGGTCGCTTATGGCGCGGGCCTGCGCGTGGCGGAGGTGTCGACGCTGAAGGTTGCTGACATCGACAGCGAGCGCATGCTGTTGCGCGTCGAGCGCGGCAAGGGCGGGCGATACCGCAACGCCATGCTGTCGCAAGACCTGCTCTTGTTGCTGCGCCAGTGGTGGAAGGTCGGGCGCCAGCAGGGCGTGATGCATCGCGACGGCTGGCTGTTTCCTGGGCAGCATGCGATGAAGCCCATCAGCACCCGCCAGCTCTATCGGGTGGTCGTCGAGGCAGCGCAGGCGGCCGACATCGCCAAGCGGGTCGGGCCGCACACGCTGCGCCACAGCTTCGCCACCCACCTGCTGGAGGACGGCACCGACATCCGGATCATCCAGGTCCTGCTCGGGCACGCCAAGCTGAACAGCACAGCCTTCTACACCAAGGTTGCAACCCGCACGGTGCGCACCGTCACGAGCCCGCTCGACAAGCTTGGCCTGTTCAAGCCGGAAGAGATCTCACCCGACGGCTGAGCGTGCGCGCCTCGGTCGAGGTCGCCGACATCTTCCGTGCTGCCGGGCCCGCCTACCGGGCCGCCCATACCGGGCACCTGAGCCTCGCCCAGCTCAAGGTCATGTCGGCGATCGAGCACTGCCGCACCGCGGCCCTTGGCGGTCACGTCGAGGCCTGCGAGGACTGCGGCCAGCGGCGCATCGCCTACAACTCCTGCCGCAACCGGCACTGTCCGAAGTGCCAGGGCGCCACGGCGCGGACATGGCTTGCCGAGCGCGAGGCCGACCTGCTGCCGGTCGGCTACTTCCACGTTGTCTTCACGCTGCCCGCCGAGGTCGCCGACATCGCGTTCCAGAACAAGGCGGTGGTCTACGACCTGCTGTTCCGTGCGGCCTCGGAGACGATGCTGACGATCGCGGCGGATCCGAAGCATCTCGGCGCGCGCATCGGCATCACCGCCGTGCTCCACACATGGGGCTCGGCGATGACACACCATCCGCACGTGCACATGATCGTGCCGGGCGGTGGCATCGCGCCGGACGCTAGCCGGTGGATATCGTCGCGTCCGGCCTTCCTGCTGCCGGTGCGCGTGCTCGGCAAGCTGTTCCGCCGCCTGTTCCTCTCCCGGTTGGTCGCGCTGCACGACGCTGGCCGGCTCGCCTTCTTCGGCGCAATTGCTCATTTCGCGGAACGGCGGGCATTCTTGCGCCACCTGTCGCCGGTCCGGAAGAAGCGCTGGGTGGTCTACGCCAAGGCGCCCTTCGCCGGCCCGGAAGCGGTGCTCGCCTACCTGTCGCGCTACACCCACCGGGTCGCGATCTCGAACAGCCGCCTCATCCGCCTCGACGAGAGCGGCGTCACCTTCCGCTACAAGGACTATCGTCGCGAAGGCGCCGACCGGCAGCAGCTCATGACGCTTGGCCCCGACGAGTTCATCCGCCGCTTCCTGCTCCACGTGTTGCCAAAGGGATTCCACCGCATCCGGCATTGCGGCCTGCTTGCCGGCTCTGCTCGCAAGGCCAGCCTCGCGCTTGCGCGTGAACTCCTGAACGTCGCCGCACCGGCCGACGATGACACCACGGACGAACCGGACAACTTCCGCCCGCCATGCCCCTGCTGCGGCGGACGCATGATCGTGATCGAGGTGTTCGAGCGATGGAGGCAGCCGCGCGGACCGCCACACGGTTCCCCGTCGACCGGGAGCAGCACGCCATGACCCGGCATGGAATGGTTCAGCCTTCAGCTGCAGGCACTCAGCCTCCGGCAACGGATCGACGCACGTCTATGGTGATCATCGACACCGACAGAGCCGCGCCCAGCCGCCCACCGTCCCGACAATACCGCGCGGAGGCGCAGCGAAGCGGTCTGTCCGCAGTCACCCCAGAGCTTCCCGACGGCGGTCGCGCCATCGCCGACATCTGCCGAAATCCGAAATCCCCATAGCCATCGCCTGTGGCCCGCGGGTTCCTTCCTCGGGGACTTTCGTACGCCTGCCGGCGCCCGAAACTCTTCACGATAGCGGTCAGGCTGCTTTTGGGGCCAAAGTATCGTGACCTGCCGCTTGGTGCGGCGGCCTGGGCCGCGCGAGCCAAGCCTCATGAAGCTGCAAGGCACCCTCGGTGCCTGTCCCCCCAGCGCCTGCCGCCAGACGAAGGGAGCGACGCCTTCGCGTCGCGCCTCTCTCCCGTGTGGTTGGCATATCGACTCCCTGCGTTAGAGAGTGAAAAGGTGGTCTTCTAAGCCATTGCGGCAATAGCGGCCCACTTGCTTGCCAAGGGCCGCCTCATTAGACAGTCGTTATGGCACGGATTAATCTCAAGAAGTTCATCGCCGAACATTACAAAGGCGGCGTGACGGCGCGGGACGTGATCCGTGAGGGGATCACCAATTCGATCCACGCCGGTGCGAACGAGATTTCTGTCGATCTCTGGTTCGAGAAGCAGTCGGATCTGTTGGGCGATGAGGTGCGCAACGTCCTAGACCGGATCACTGTTTCCGACAATGGCGAGGGGTTCACCCAGGATAATCTCAACTATTTCGATGAGATCTGCACAGGCCACAAGGACGATATCGGTGGTAAGGGTGTCGGCCGCCTCTCCTTTCTGAAATATGCCAACCGCGTCGAGGTTCGCAGCCAACTACCCACACATCTGGTCGAATTCCGTTACACTCCCGACTTTAAGCCGGAAGATGTTAAGCGGACGGCGACTTCGGGAAAGCTAGAGACAACGATAACGATTTCCGAGCTCAGGGAGAAAATCAACACGCAGGTTACCAAGCTCGTCAGTTCGATGTGCGACGACCTGCGTCTATTGCTGTTTCTGAAGAAGCAGGCCGGAAAGACGATCTCGATTACCTTCACCCACAATTCGAAGCAGCCCTTTCCGGATACGTTCGTGTTGTCAGGCGAGAAGATCGAGGCGCTGAAGACTCGGTCGTTCGAGGTCAGCGGCGAGACGTTCGACTGCTATCTGTTCCGCGAGGAGGCCCCGCGCAAGGGGATCGTCGCGATGCTCTGTGCCGACCAGCTATGCGTCGAGGAACATCAGATCAGCAAGCGGTTCGACATCTGCCGCTATCTCATCTCGATCACCTCGACCTATCTGAACCGCAGCTCCAATATCGAGCGCCAGAAGCTCGAAATTCCAAAGACGGCCTCCGACGCCGATCTCGTGTCGCCGATCAGCCGCGACATGCTCATGCCGCGCATCCACGAAGAATGCCTGGCCATGATCAACGAGACGGCGGAAGGCGACATCGATGCGTTCAAGGCCGCCAATATCGAGAAGCTTCAGAAATATTATCCGTTCATCACCGTCGATTCCCTGAACGGAGATGCTGCGATGTTGGACGCTGACGAGATCGTCAAAACCTATCGGGCGCAGCAGGCGCGGCGAGAAGACCAACTCGTGGAAGACATGGTCGAAGGCCGCAAGGTCGACTTCGACGATATCTCTCATCTCGCCAGCGACGATCTGGCCCGCTTCATTGTCCATCGGGCACTAGTCATCGACTCACTAGCCAAGATGCCGCGTGAATCTGCGGAGCATGTCCTTCACGATGCGATCCTGAAAAAACACAGCGATGGCAGTAATATCCGCGAGAACAATGTCTGGCTCGTAGACGACAAATTCCTGTCCTATTCCAGCATCTACAGCGACGAGACCCTAGCGAAGATCGTCCGCGATGTCGGCATCGAGACAGAGTCGAAGCAGCAGCGCAAGCCCGACGTCGCGGCTTTCTTTTCCAAGGATAACGAGGGGCATCCCAACAGGCTAGTCATCATCGAATTCAAGAAGCCCGGCGCCGACATCTTCGACAACAACAAGGCGCTCCTGCAGTGCCGCCTCTATGCCAGCGAGCTCGTCGACCGGATCGAGACGGTGCGGGAAGTGTTCGCCTTCTCGGTCGTCGAGATCGATGACGAATTCTACAAAGACATGAAGCGTACCGGGTTCAAGGACGTGTTCTCGCTAAGCGAACGGGTGGTTTATGACGACTTCGTCATCGGCACAGACGACGATATCCCGCTGCACCTTTATGTAATGCCGGCCGCCTCGCTTATTACCGACGCCAAGGCGCGCAACCGAGTTTTCGAGGAGGTGCTGCGGTTCAACATGGCCCAGGCCTCGACTGCGGTCGTGGTCCCTGCGCCGAATCCTGTGCCAGCCGAATAATGGCGCGGCGGCTTTTAATATCTTCGTTTAGGACGCTGGGTGACTGAGATGGGGCGCAAAGCCGTCGGGCAGCCTTTGGGCCGTAACCTGAATGGCAGCTTCGAGAGCAGATGCCGATAAAAGCTGCCGAGGGGCCTAAAGACGGAACAGGGCAGGCCCGATAGAGGGCCCAACAGCACGAAGCGACCCCTTCGCCTAAAAAAGGCGCTGTGGATTTCTGCAGTCGTATCGTCGCCGAATGCTGCAACGTGATAGAAGAGCTAGATGTTCAATGTTTTTGCTAGACTAGTTTTCACAAGCACAGCCCTCGCCCCGGTCGGGTTGACCTATGCTTGGGTTGCGTGGGTTGAATGCGCGCCCCAGACGGCAAAATTAATCCTGGTGGGTTGCCTAATCCTATGTGTCCTATGCGTCTGGATTCTCTGGAGCGCCAAACGCTCACTGCCCGCATCTGGATTCAAAGCAGCGTCAATCGAGGCTGCGGACCATGAGAACACCGCCTTTCTCCTCCTCTATGTAATGCCGCTATTCACGTCGCAATTCAACACACTAGATTGGAAATTTTGGGTACCAACACTTGTTATCTTCGGCGTTATAACCGCCACTGGATACAACTACCATTTCAACCCCTTGCTGGGCTTGCTTGGGTGGCATTTCTACAAAGTCCAATCTACTGAAGGAGTGACTTTCGTGCTGATAACGAAGAAACATCTTCGTACTGCCGCCACGGAATTGCAGGTAGGCCAGCTCACCGAATACATTCTGCTCGATCTGGGGGAAAAATAAATGACTCAACTCTACGCCGTATGCCGTCCGGCAGAGATAGTCGAAGTCAGGCACATTCAATTGGCCAATCCGCTGCAGGCCCAACTAAACGGGGTGTTCGAAAACCAAGAAGCTCAATTCATGGCCGGTATCGCCAACGAAATTGCCTTCACAGGCGATTGGATTCCAGACAGCGAGGATGTGCTCTTCATCCAAAATCTGCCAGAGGCACAGGCGCTGCTAGCCGCAGCAGACCAGAACGCGGTGGCACTTCCGGTACTCGATGTCGCCAATTTTCAAGGTCAATCCGTCAAGGGCCTATTCGCAGTCCTTGGCAACGGCCCAAATCGGCGCCTCTTGATCCAGAACTTTGGCCCGCAACAGGTGCTGTCTAATCGTTTCGCGGTTTTATATGAGGGCGATGTTTTCCGACGGCTCGTCGAACCGGCATTCTCACTGGATAACAAATTGGTAGCAACCGTCGACGCGACAGGACTGGTCCGCTTCAAGAGTTATTCAATGTTACGGCGTGTCCTCGATATGTCTCCTGTCTTCCGAGAAGCAACCGATCCTGAGCTAGCTGCATTTTGCGGCCACGCCAGCCTCGCCATCGAGGATGCTACGGCGTTCGTAGCCGGAGCTGATGAAGGTATTCGAAAGCACGTTCTTGCAATCACCAAGGCCAACGTTCTTGGGAATCACCCAGTTGGAAATATTCAGGCGCAGGCAGTGGCCATAGGATTTCCAATCTCCGTAAATGCAGGCCGTATCGAGATACCAGCCGACCGAAAAGGCGCAAAGGCTCTATTCAGTTTTTTACTGAATAAGGTCTATCTCGGGCCTATCGACCAACAGCTCTTCATAACCAATTCAAACCGGCCTTTGACGTAACCCAATGAGTTGGGAAACGAGGGCCGCGAACAACCTACTCCCGTTCAGTTGGGACAAAGACAGCCTTTCGCAAGCTCTTCGCGAGTGGCGCTACACTGGCGACTACCATGACCTGGAAGCGCCCTCCGCGAACTGTGAACTCTGCGATCATCCCGACATCCGCTACCAATTCGAAATTCGTAATTTGCACACCGCGGAAAGGCTGTTGATCGGATCTGAATGCATTCATCGATTCGGTATTGCTGCGACCGACGAAGAAGGCCGCACATTAGACGCCTTGGCAACACGAAAGAAAGTCGAACGGGATCGGCGACAACTTGTCGAGGACGCGCGCCGCAGGCGATTGGTGACCGCGCTTGTGGCGCTGGCGAACGTTGAACCCGATTTCAATGTTCATTCCTTCATAGACTATCTGCAGACGCGGGGGGCATTCACCCCAAAACAACTGGCGACCGTTCTCTGGAGGTTAAAAAAGAAAGGCGTCGTGCATAGCCCTCAAGACTTCAAGCTCACGATCCGTCGAAGCCGGGAAAAAGCGCAAATTTTGTCCCTGAAGGACTGGGAAATGGTGCTTGTACGGCCGTGCCTCACGAGCGCACAGTCAGCCTACCTCGAGAAAGTTGCTCATCGAAGGATAATCCTCGACCATCTGCTTGACTAAGCCAAATTATGGCTCCGGAAGATTCATGCCGGCTCGGCTACGGCTCTTTCAGACCTCTCGATTTGCGCTTCAATTTTCTCCTGGGTAGTTTTGGTGGCAAGGTACTCAACCAATTCTGCAGCGTGATTTTCGCAGCCCTTTGCCTGCTTACGAAGAAGCGAGACGTGGTCAGAAAGTTCTTGCGTTGTGCAGAGGCCTATTGGAACCAGGGACCGTTCGCCGTTCCGAAGCACAGGATACGATTTGACCAAGCGAGTATGGCCGGGAAAAACCATCTGCGGGGACGCAGGATCGTCACTCATGCCCACGCGCTTCAACATGCGTGTAACGACATCCACAAGTTCTTTCTTGGCAAATGCTCTATAGAAGTCGGCATGCGGGCCTGTCAGAGGTTTGCTTTTGAATATCTCCTCAACGATTTCGCTCGGCTTCGCGATCTGGCCGGCCTCCATCCGTTGCCCGATGAGTTTATGCAGCTCATACAGAAGCGCAGAGTCTTTGGCCATGACTTCTATCCCATCAATTGTTGAATAGTGAAGGTGGTAAAGCCTAAACGGCCGTCAATCCGTTTCTGGGGCCACAGCATCCAAACTAAACGTGAATCACTGGTAAGTTGATCGGGTATCATCTGCCGATTCTAAGATTTGTCAAAGTCGTTGTTCTGATTTTGTTCGAATTTGCAGGGGGCACGACACAGGCGAACGTCGGGCGGCTGCCGGGACAATGCTGCGAAGTCCGACTGATGGATCGCCGGCAATCCTATAGTTAAATGGGTACCGAATTCGAGCGGCGGGGTGCCGGCGAATTGAATGTCCGCTCTTCGTGCGCGGCCGTGAGCGATTGGATGTCCGGCATGAGGCGCAGAGCCGGCATTGGTTCGGGGCAGATCAGCTCGACTATTGTGCCCTATGTTTCGGCTTGCCGCCGGCAAGTTGCTTCAATGCATTCGCCCGCCTAGAAAGGTGCCACCTCGGACTCACTGGTCGCTGTGACTTATTCGGACCCTGAAATTGGCTGCCGCCGCGATTTCTCTGACTTGTCGACGACAGGGAGCCCTTCCTTTCTGGCCTTGGCAAACGCTCGATCGCTCTCCAGGAACTCCGCCAGCATGAACGGGATCAGTTCCGCTACCGATTCGGACTCGCCATAGGTCTGACGATAAAGCGCCGCATAGTCCTGCAGTGCTTGGTTCAGGTCTGCACTTACGCTTATGGTGATCTTCGAAGGTGTCCGATCCGGAAGTTTGCCGAGTTTCAGATTGGTCATGATGACTCCAGTCAATTCGGGTACGGCCGTAGCACAAGATCCTTGTGCACGATGACGCGCAGTGGCCAACCAGGGCGGACGGTGATCGTGGGCTGAATATTGAGGTTCTTCTCGGTGATGCGCTGGCCAGCTTGACTGACGTTCTGCTGAGCGGATTCGCGGATTGCTTTGACCAGGTCGCTTTCGTCTTGCCCGAGGCTCAGCTCCGTGCCGACCCCCAGCAACGTGGCCAGCGCAACGCCTTTCATCAGCTGCCAGGTGTGGAAATCCACCTTGTCCTCAAGCCCGGCATAGCCGGCGGTGTCCGTCGCCGGCAGATTGTCGATTTCGATCGAAGAGCCGTCGGGCAGCAGTATCCGTTGCCAGACCAGCAGCGCGCGCCTTTGTCCAAAGGCAACAACGCTGTCATAGGTGCCAATCAGGCGAGAGCCTTGCGGAATGAGCAAGGTGCTGCCGGTGACTGTGTCCTGCACATTCTCGGTGACCTGTGCGACGACGAGGCCGGGCAAGTCGGAATTGATGCCAGTGATCAGGCTCGCTGCGATGACGCTGCCGGCCATCAGCTGATACGGCGAAGCCGGCGTCTGCAGTGCATGCAGATTGTAGATTCCACTTGTGTTCCGCTGGCTGACAAAATCGAGCTTTCGCTGTTGATTGTTTTGGTCGCCCTCGGCCGGTGCTACGGAAGCTGAATCGCGTGCGGCGTCCGATTGTGGAGCCGTTGCCTCAAAGGGTGGACGCCCGCCCTGCCCGTTGCCGGCGGCATCCGTTAGCCGGGGTCGATTTTCGATCCGGAAGAAGACTTGCGATTCGCGCGCCTCGATCGCCTGCTGTGCAAGGCGCTGCTCCTCCGCCGAAACCTCCTGGCCCGGCGCGATGCCCAGCTGGCGTTGGTGCTCAAGGATGGGGCGGCCGAGGTCGCCGGGCAGCGGTGGTCCAAGCACCGGAGGCTTGGGCTTGATCCCGGAATAGTCCTTAGGCAGCCTTTCAATTGCCTCCGCGGTTGGCTTCCGCTCAGTGTTGTAAAGCTCTTCAGCCTGCTCTTTGATGCGCAGCGCCGGTCCCTGCAGCGCCATCATGGTGACGCCTAGAACGGTCCCGGAACCAACAGCAGCAATGGCGACAATAATGCCGCGCTTGAAGCGCACAGCGCGGCGAGGCGAGGCCCGCAGCTGCAGCTGTTCTGGATCGATTTTCGGTGAAGCATCGGAGCGGGAAGTATCCGTCATGGGCCGTCCCTCACCTGCTGGAACGCGAAAAGAGCAATATCCGCCTCGGCGCTTGCCTGCCGTCGGTCCTCGTGATGCGCACCACCTGCTGCTGCTTGGCGCCGAGGCGCAGTTCGGCTGCGGCGAAGAGGCGATCGACGATGTAATAGTTGCCCCGTATGCGGTAGTTGACGAGCTGGTTGTCCCCGTCAGCACCGACGATGAAGAGCGGCGGAGCCTCGCCCTGATCGATGCGGCGCGGAAACTCGATATAGACTTTGCTGCCATCATCGAAGGCGCGCGTCGGCCTCCAGGGCGGCATGTCGCCCGTAATCGAATAGCGGAAGCGAATATTTTCGAGAACCACATTCGACGCCACTGCCATAGCGGCGTCGGCCTGCGCATTGCGCCGGCGTAGCGCGATGATCTGGTCCTCGCTGTAAGTCCAGGAGATGGCTGCCATGGCGGTCTTATCCGTGCTTTGAAGCTGCAGGTGATAGCTTCGCCGGTCCGTGGTGATCACCAGATTGGTGGCAAGTCCTGGCGCGAAGGGCTTCACCAGCACATGGGTGCGCTGGTCATCGCCGGAGCCACTGACGGTGTCGCCAATTACCCAGCGCACTGTATCGCCGGCCGACACGGATTGGAGTTTCTCGCCTGACTGCAGAGCGATATCGCTGACGCGCTCCGGTGCGGCATAGAGCTGGTAGAGCGCGCCTTCGGCAAAGGGGTAAACCTGCACCGCATTCACATAGCCATATTTGGTGGGTTGCTGCGTCGCCGCCTTGTTGGCATCGGCGACACGTTCTTCAGGCGAGCGCTTGTCTTCAGCAGCCTTGCCCGGCTCGGGCTGCAACTGGCCGGGCAGCGGCAGCGGTTTCGGCACTTCCACGACTTTGACGGGCTTCCCCGGCGCCTTCTCAATCGCGGCCGGCTTGAAGTCAGCATGGTCATAGGAAATCTGCGGCGGCGGCACCGGCTTCGAGGCACAGGCGGAAATGACCGCAGCCGACGCCGACAGGATCAGCGCAGTGCGGAGAGACGAGAGTCTATTTATCATTGGCGGGCTCCTTTGGGGGAACGGAAGTTTGCGCGGCACTGTCGAGCTCGCGCGACCAGTCGATTGCGTTGATGAAGACGCCGAGCGGGTTTTTGCGCAGCTGATCGGTATTGTTCGGCGGCCGGATCACAATGGTGAGAATCCCGGTCCAACGCGTTGTGCTGGCGAGGCTGCCGCGCTCAAAGACCTGCTCGGTCCATTTGACTTGAAAGGAGCTGTCGGACGCTCGAACCACGCTCGTCACCTGCACCGAGACGCTGCGCGTGCCGATCTTGCCGAACGGGTCGTTGGCCTTAGCGTACTCGTTGAGAAAGAGGGCTCCGCGGTCGGTGGCAAAGTCGTAGGCCGAGAGCCAATTCTGCCGCACCAGCACCGCATCGGTGGAAACAGAGCGGACATTCTGGATGAAGCGGCCGAGATGCCAGGCGATCTGGGCATCGGTGGGCTCGTAGTCCCGGATTGCTGGAGCGACGGCGCGCGCCTCGCCGAAACGATCAACCTCGACGACATAGGGCACGACGCGGCCCTGCATCGACTGCCACAAGAGTCCACCAGAGAGCCCGGTGGCCAGAGCGAGGCAGCCAAAGGCCATCAGGCGCCAGTTCCTTGCCTGCACGCGCGCAGTGCCGATGCGCTCGTCCCAAAGTTGGGCGGCCTTCTGGTATGGTGTGACGGGGTGGGGCGTCTTCCCGTAACGCTGAACAGGTCGCTTGAAGAGCATCTAGTCTTCCTTATCGTTGAGAGAGGGGTTGGCGCCGCTTCCACCCCGATCGCCATCGCGGACGGCCTGCGTGGCGGCGTGGCGATGGGCGCGCGCGGTCTGTTCGGAACGCAAGCGCCTCGCCCACGCCGGCGCGGCATTGGCACCTGACGCGGCAGGGTTTCCGGTCATTGATGCGGTCGGCGTGCCGCCCGTCGCGGTCCAGGCGGCATCGCGGCCGGCATCGGCGCTGCGCCGGAATGGTTCTGTTGCAGATCGCATTCCCCGAATCGCGGCGCCGCCAGCTGCGCCGGCAACGCCCTGCAGTCCAGCAGCTACGCCGGAGAGGCCGGACTCGGGCGATGTTGCACGCCCCATCTGCCAAGCTGTGGAAGCAGCCGATCCCATGGCCGTGCCGGCTCGAACGGCGGCGAGACCGCCGCCGGTTGCCATGCGCGCGCCGGCAAGCGCCGCACCTCCGGCAACGAGCGTTGATCCGGCGGCCGCCGCGGTGGTTCCGAGTGCGGCTCCCGCGCCAAGCTGCGGCGCGCCGGAAACAAGACCCGAGGCAATTCCCGGTCCGAAAATGCCGAGCCCAAGCAGCGCCAACGCGCCCAGTACCTGTGACATGGCCGCGGCCAAGTCCGGCTCCTTGCCTTGCAGGGCGGAAGCTAACTCGCCGAAGAGCGTGGAGCCGATGCCGACGATGACGGCAAGCACCATCACCTTAATGCCCGACGAGATCACATTGCCGAGCACGCGCTCGGCCAGAAACGCCGAGCGGTTCCAGAGCGCGAAGGGCACCAGAACAAAGCCGGCCAATGTGGTGAGTTTGAACTCCAGGATGGTGATGAAAAGCTGGATGGAAAGGATGAAGAAGGCGATGAGGACCAGGAACCAGGCGAGAAGCAGCACGAAGATGGTCAGCGCGTTGCCAAAAATCTCGGGGAAGCCGACTAGCTGGCTCGCTTGATTGAGCAGCGGCCAGGCGCCCTCGAAGCCGGCCGCGGCAATGCGGCCTGGCCGCAGGAGACTGTCGGCGGATAAATTGCCGGACGAAGCGTTGATGCCGAGCCCCGCAAAGGAGCGGTAGATAATGTCGGCAAGGCTTCTGAAATTGTTCAGGATGAATGCGAAGGCGCCGACATAGAGCACCTTTCGGACGAGCCGACCGAGAATATTGGGTTCGCCGCCGAACGCCCAGACCAGGCCCGCCAGCGTGATGTCAATGCCGATCAGGATGGTAGTGAGAAAGGCGACGTCGCCCGAAAGCAGACCGAACCCGCTGTCGATATAGCGGATGAAGGTCTGCATAAAGCGATCGATGACGCCGAGGTCATTCATGTCGCCGTCTTCCTCGTTGTCTTGAAGACTGCTGATCAGTTGCCGGGATAGGCCGTACCGGTGCCCAGGAAACGCTTCGTCGTCTCGCGGGCAGCTTCCTCGGACTGCGCCCTGCGGGCAGCATCTTCGGCTTCAGCCCGGAACTGGGTCGCGAGCAGCGTCTGGATCTGGATCTGCTGCTTGGTCGAAAGCGCGATCAGCTGATTGGTGGCCTGGCTTGCCTCAAGGGCACCTGCCGCGCCCTGACTGCGGTTGACGAGATCGGTAAGCAGGTCGCCGTCGGCCCGCACGTTCTCCACGATCTGCGACTGCGCGCTCATGGTTTGGCGGAACGCCTGCATGGCGTTTTGCCAGCGCTCGCGCGCGGCGCTCGCCACATCGCTGACCTCGATTGTGGCGTCGTAGCTTTCCGGATATTGCACACGCCACTGGTTCTGAAGCTTGTCGAGATCGAAGCTCAGGCCGCTGGCCTGGGTCATCAGGCCGTCGATCCGTTGGAGCGAACCTGTGAGCTGGCCCACGGAAGAAAAATCCAGGCGCTGAAGGTTGCGCGCCATGTTCTGCAGCATGGTCGCCTGGTTCTGAAGCGACTGGATCTGGTTGTTTATCTGCTCCAGGGAACGTGCCGCTGTCAGCACGTTCTGCGCATAATTCGACGGATCGAACACGATTAGGGCGTGGGCCGGCTGGACGTAGTCGGCCATCGGTTTTGCGATCAGGGAAACGGTGATCAGGCTGGTGAGAAGGCGGCGCCGCATCATGACGATTGCTCCTTGTCTGGTTGAGGGAATTGCTGGAGAAGCTCGGCAGCCCAATCGAGGCCGCGCGCACTCAGGAACCGGGAGGCAAAGCTGTCCTGCCCGTGCTCTGACAGGACGCTGTCGATCAAAGCTTGCGTGGCCGGATCAGAGGCCCCGCAGAGCGCAAGAGCGATCGGGCCGAGCCCGAGCTCGAAGAGGCGGTTGCCGCGGCGCGACTGCAGATAATACTGGCGCTTCGGTGTGGCACGGGCGACCAATTCGATCTGCCGCTCGTTCAGGCCGAAGCGCTCATAGGCTGCCCGCGCCTGCGGTTCCACGGCACGGTCATTGGGAAGAAAAATCCGCTGTGGGCAGCTCTCGATGATCGCCGGCGCGATCGACGAGCCAGCGATGTCTGCAAGTGACTGCGTGGCGAAAATGACGGAGACGTTCTTCTTTCGCAGCACCTTCAGCCATTCACGGATGCGGGCGGCAAAGAGAGGGTTGTCGAGATAGAGCCACGCCTCGTCGAGCATCAGCAGCGTCGGCCGTCCGTCGAACCGCTCCTCGAGACGATGGAACAGATAGGTGAGCACCGGGAGCACAGCGCCTTGGCTGTGCATCAGCTCTTCGGTCTCGAAACACTGCACATCCGACAAAGCCAGCCGATCTTCATCGGCATCGAGCAGCCGGCCGAACGGACCGTCGAGCGTGTAGGGCATCAACGCGGCCTTGAGCCCATTGGACTGAAGCAGAACCGATAGGCCGGTCAGCGTGCGTTCCTGCACCGGCGCAGTGGCAAGGCTGATGAGTGCCGACCAGATCGCCTCCTTTACCTCCGGCATAACGGTGACATTCTCATGGGCAACGAGGCCGGCGATCCATTCCGCCGCCCAGCTGCGAGTAGCCTGGTCGCCGATATTGCGCAGTGGCTGGAAGGCAAGCGCACCATCCGCGCCCAGCGCGTGGTGTTCTCCGCCCATGGCCAGTGTTGCCGCACGAGCCGAATTGCCCTTGTCGAAAACATAGACCTGCGCCCCCGCATAGCGTCGAAACTGCAGAGCGACTAGCGCAAGCAGAACCGACTTGCCGGCACCGGTCGGCCCAACGACCAGCATGTGGCCGACATCGCCAACGTGGGTGGAAAGCCGAAACGGTGTCGACCCGTTGGTCTCTGCGAAGAGAAGCGGCGGGGATTCGGTCCCAGTCACGTTGGCGAGATGCTCGTTATCCACCGGACCGGCCCACGCCGACGACAGCGGCATGACATGGGCAAGATTCAGCGTGTGAACGAGCGGCTGGCGAACGTTAGCGTAGACATGACCGGGCAACGAGCCGAGCCACGCCTCGACCGCATTGATGCTTTCACGGATCGTGGTGAAGCCGAGCCCATTGACTATGCGCTCAACCGCTCGGAGCTTTCCCGCGGCGGCCTGCCGGTCCTGGTCCCATACCGTCACCGTTGTGGTGAGATAGCCGAAGCCGACGTGATCGCCGCCCAATGCCTGAAGGGCGGCATCCGCATCGAGCGCCTTGTTGTCGGCGCCGCTATCGACGAGAGGGGCGGGTTCGTTGGTCACGACCTCGCGCAGGATGGCTGCGACCGATTTGCGCTTGGCAAACCACTGACGGCGCAACCGGGTCAGTGTCTTTGTGGCTTCCGTCTTGTCGAGCGGGATGAAGCGCGTCATCCAGCGGTAGGCGAAATCCTGATGGTTGAGCGCGTCGAGGATCCCTGGCCGGGTGACGTTCGGGAAACCAAGGATGGTGAGGTTGCACAGATGCTGCTCACCCAGCATCGGCTCCAGGCCGCCGGTAAGCGGCGCGTCAACCAGAACACCGTCGAGATACATTGGCGTTTCCGGCATGGCGACCGGATGGCGGTAGGTCGAGATTGTGCCGTGCAGGTAGGTTAGCGTCTCGGCATCATCGAGGGCGCGCACTTCCGGCATGAAGCCGGACAGCAAATCCAGGACGCGGTCGGTCTCGTCGCGAAACCACGCCAGCTCCTGGCGCCAGTCTCTAGCCCCTCCCGAGTGATGCGAGTCGACCAGTGCGCTTTCCGCCCGCGCCTGGCCATCTGGCGCCGGCATGAAGACCAAGGTCAGATGATAGCGACTCTCGAAGTGCGCGACCTTGCCCTCGAAGGCCGCGCGCCGTTCCTCATCGACCAGCCATGAGGCAGCATCGGGAAAAGCCGAGCTCGGATAGCCCAGCGCTTCAACGCGCTCGGCCTCGAAAAACAACCCCCATCCGGAGCCCAACCTTCGTAGCGCATTGTTGGCTCGTGCGCAGATGCCGACCAATTCGGCTTCGGTCGCGCTTTCAAGGTCGGGGCCACGGAACCGGAAGGTTCGCTGGAAGCTACCGTCTTTATTGAGCACGATGCCGGGCGCGACCAAAGCGGCCCAGGGCAGATGATCGGCAAGCCGATCGGCTTTGCCGCGATACTCCGAAAGGTTCAGCATGCAAGCCACCCTTTCAGGCGAAGATGACGGACAAGCACGCTGGCGAAGTCCAGATCGCGGCGAGCGGCAAAGACCGCGAGCGTGTGGCCGGCGATCCAGAGCGCCAGTCCGGCGATCCACTGCTGCAGGCCAAGGCCTATTGCCGCGGCCACCGTGCCGTTGAGGATCGCCACCGCTCGCGGCGCGCCGCCCAGCAGGATCGGCTCAGTCAATGCCCTGTGAACGGGGACTTCGAAACCCTCGATATGCTGCTCTCCGGTGGCCATCAGACGAGTGCCCCGCCGCCGAAGGAGAAGAAGGAGAGAAAGAAGCTCGATGCCGCGAAGGCGATCGAGAGGCCGAAGACAATCTGGATCAGCCGGCGAAAACCGCCTGCCGTGTCACCGAAAGCAAGGGTCAGGCCGGTGGTGATGATGATGATCACCGCGACGATTTTGGCGACCGGTCCCTGCACCGACTCAAGGATCTGCTGCAGCGGCTGTTCCCAAGGCATGCCGGAGCCCGCTGCGTGGGCCGGGACGGTGAGAAGAAACGCGAGCGCGGTGGACGAAAGGAAGCGAAGCTTCTTGAGCATGAGGTGACCTTTCAAAACTGCTGGAGTTGCGGAAGCGTGAGCGGGGTGACGGCGTAATCACCGCTGCTGTCGAGACCGGTGACCTCAGCGATCGCGTCAATGCGGCGCGAGGATCCGCGCCCAGCGATGAAGACGATCAGATCTACCGCATCAGCGATGAGGCGGCGGGGAACGGTGACGACGGCTTCCTGGGCGAGCTGCTCGATACGGTAGAGAGCGGAGCGCGCCGAATTGGCGTGAACCGTCGCGATGCCGCCGGGATGCCCGGTGTTCCATGCCTTCAGCATGTCCAGGGCTTCCGCGCCCCTGACTTCGCCCACGATGATGCGGTCGGGTCTGAGCCGCAGGGTCGAGCGCACGAGATCGGCGAGCGTGACCGACCCCCGCCTCGTCCTCAAGGCAACGCAATCCTTCGCCGCGCATTGCAGTTCGCGCGTGTCCTCGATCAGGATCACCCGCTCGTCGCAATCGGCGGCTTGTGCCAGCAGCGCATTGGCAAGTGTTGTCTTGCCCGACGACGTGCCGCCGGCGACCAGGATGTTGCGCCGCTCGCGGACCGCCTTCTTCAGCGCATCGGCCTGCAGCGGCAGCATGACCCGGTCGGCGACATAGTCGGCCAACGTGTAGAGTTTCGCCGCAGGCTTTCGGATGGCGAAGCATGGCCCCAGCACGACAGGCGGCAGCAGACCCTCGAAGCGCTCGCCCGATGGCAATTCGGCGCTGACAATCGGATTGTCCGCATGCGCCTCGGCGCGCACGTGGGAGGCGACCAGGCGGATGATGCGTTCGGCCTCAGAAGGATGCATGTGCACGCCGGTGTCGACCCGGCCTTCACCCAACCGGTCGAGCCGCAGCGCACCGTCGGGATTGACCATCACCTCAATGACGGTCGGATCGGCAAGGGCTTCGGTGATCGCCGGACCCATGGCGGTGCGCAGCATGACGCGGCGGCGATGGTCGGCTTCCGGATGAGAACTCATCCTTCCCCTCCCCTGCGATCGTCGGTGCCAAGTGACCGTTTCCCGGAAGCGATTTGGCGGCCGACCTGTTCGACGAATTTGTCGAAGCGCTCCTGGGCAATTGCTTGCGTGGCCCTGTCCGGCACCGGCGTGTGAGCATGAAGCGTGATCGAAAAGCGGATGAAGAGCGCCAGGCTCTCCAGGATCATCTCGACATCGCGCCTGACATGTCCGAGGTCGCGGGAAAGACGGTCGAGCCTCTTGCCGTAGCGCTGGTCGAGTTCATTCTCCCCACGCCGCTCGATAAAGGTCTCGACCGCGTGCGCCACAATGGCCGATTTGGTGGTCGATGGATTGCGGCTGAGGTTCTCCAGCTTCTCGCTCAACTCGGGTTCAAGCAAAAACTGGTGACGAATGCGGTGGGGCTTCATGCTGCTCGTTCCCTCTGACCGGCGCTGATGCACCGGCGACGGGAACGAGCATCGTCGAAATCCTCGAAATCGCTTACGGCCGTTATCTACGCTGAGATGCGCCCGCGTATGGCGCGCCGTTCAGAAGCCGGGCACGATGTCCTTGTCGTCGCCCATTCCCTCGTTGAGGCCGTACGCACGTGCGGCGGTGGAAATCCGATCCATGACGCGCTTGTCGGCGAGCGTCTCGCAGTCATCGTCTGCGGGCGTGAACAGATCGCCCTGATCAGGCTCCTGGACGACGAGGGTCCGTTCTTCGCGCAGGCCCGGATGGCGCTGCTGCTGGACACCTCCGTCTTCGATTGCCGCGCCGGCACTGTCGTCATCGCCAGCAAGACGCCGATCCACGCCGCGCACCTGTCCGCTCCAATCGTCCGGGCGCGACGTGGGCCGATCCGCGTAGGCACCGTCGCGCAGCACCGGCGAAGGCAGCACTCGCTCCGTGAAATTCGGATCCTGGTAATAACGCAACTTCTTGGCGCGAATCGGCGGCAATCCCGAAACCAGGATTAGTTCGTCAGCCTGCGGCAACTGCATCACCTCACCCGGCGTCAGCAGGGGGCGAGCGGTCTCTTGGCGGCTTACCATGACGTGGGACAACCAGGGCGCCAACCGATGGCCGGCATAGTTGCGCATCGATCTGAGTTCCGTCGCGGTACCGAGCGCGTCCGAGATGCGTTTGGCCGTGCGCTCGTCATTTGAGGAAAAGGCAATCCGCACATGGCAATTGTCGAGAATGGCGTTGTTCTCGCCATAGGCCTTGGAGATTTGGTTCAACGATTGCGCTATCAGATAAGCGCGGATGCCGTAGCCTGCCATGAAGGCGAGCGCAGTCTCGAAGAAGTCGAGCCGACCGAGCGCCGGAAATTCATCCAGCATCATCAGGAGCTGATGCTTGCGGCTCTTCTTTGGATCGCCCTCCAGGCGCTCGGTCAGCCGCCGGCCGATTTGATTGAGCACCAATCGCACCAGGGGCTTAGTGCGCGAGATATCCGACGGCGGCACGACCAGATACAGCGACATCGGTCGCTCGGCATCCACAAGGTCGGCAATGCGCCAGTCGCAGGCCGATGTTGCCGCGGCCACCGTTGGATCACGATAGAGCCCGAGAAACGACATGGCGGTCGAGAGAACGCCTGAGCGCTCGTTCTCTGACTTGTTCAGCACCTCACGAGCCGCCGAGGCCACGACCGGATGGACCTGGGGCTTGTCCACCGTGCCGAGGTGGTTTGTGGTCATCATCCGCTGCAGTGTCGCAGGGAATGAGCGTTGCGGGTCCGACAGGAAGGTGGCGACACGGGCGAGTGTCTTTTCCTCTTCGGCGTAGAGCACGTGCAAGATGGCGCCAACTAGGAGTGAATGACTGGTCTTCTCCCAATGGTTCCGCCGCTCCAGCGCGCCTTCCGGATCAACGAGAATGTCGGCGATGTTCTGAACGTCGCGGACCTCATCTGGACCTTTGCGCACTTCCAGCAGCGGGTTGTACCGCGCCGATCTCGGATCGGTCGGATTGAACAAGAGACAGTGCGAGAACTTCGACCTCCAGCCAGAGGTCAGCTGCCAGTTCTCGCCTTTGATGTCGTGAATGACGGCCGAGCCGGTCCAGGAAAGAAGGGTTGGAACAACCAGTCCGACGCCCTTGCCCGAACGTGTCGGCGCAAAGGCCATGACGTGTTCTGGTCCGTCATGGCGCAGATAGCGACAATTCAGTCCGCCAAGGAAAACGCCGGCCGGCTGAAACAGCCCCGCCTTCTCGATTTCCAGCTTCATGGCCCATCGTGAGGACCCATAGGTGGTGACCAACCCCCGCTGCCGTGCGCGCCAGAGGGACCCAGCTATCGCGGCGGCACAGCCCAGGAACCCGCTGGCTCCGGCAAGTATGCCAGCCTTGTCGAAGACTTCAGGCGCATAGGCGTCAAATTGGAACCACCATTCGAACAGTTTCCACGGCTGGTAGATCGGCCAGCCGACTGTCACAAACCATGGCGCGCCGAGTGGCGGCTGATAGGAGAGCATGTGGGCGCACCATTGGGTTGCAGTCCACACGCCAAGAATGACAATTGCGAATACGACAGCGATCTGCCCAATCAGCAACTTCGTGGGTGTCAATAGCTTGCTCCGCTCTTGTGGCCAGACGGACCAAACATCGCGCCGAGCGATGAGAATTCGAACGGCCGCTACGTGCGACTAGGTGCGATGACAAGGTTGATAGGCATTGTTCAGCTGCGAACAGCGAAAATCCGCCGCAGCAACCGATCGGCGGTGCCAGGTACGCGGTTGGTCGCAGAAGATGTTGGGGCTTCAGGCGCGGGCACATTGAAGATGTGCTGACAGACAAACCTTTGGAGCCGACGCGTTTGTGCGAGTAGCGAGCTGAAAGGCTCGGCGAGAAGTCGTCGTTCTCAATCGGGCGACGGGGGATACATCGGCGAAGACGGCATAAGGCGGGATGGGCCAGACCGAGCCGACGGAAAGGTCGTAGCCAAGGCCTTGGAGCGCATAGCGCCTGGCCGGGAGGCCGCCGCCAGTCAGGCTTACGCGGCGCGTCGTTGAGCGAGGTGAAGACCCGCACGGGCTCGACGAGGGTCCACGGCGGTCACAATGTTGTGGTGGTGATCGCAGTAGACGCGATCCGGCGAAGTTGGCCCAGCACAAAAACGATAACCGCCAGGTACAGAAGCGTCTTCGCTCACCGGGAAGCGGCACTGATAGAGGCCTAGCTGAATGAGGGGGACGTCTCGCGAAGTTAGTCTGATATTTTCAGGCATCATGATGGTTTCCTAGTTCGTAGCAATTACCAGCTGACGGCCGCAGTGCGACCCGTCGGGACGAGCTTCTCTCGTTTTGGAGGGCTATGGGTCACCATATGGTGTTGGTAGCACCATCAATGAAGCCCGACGCCCTGCTTCTGAAGCCAATAGTTTGCGACTTAAGGCCACACGCGCGAACGCATTAGCAATCTACCATCGTGTCCCCGAGGCACTCGCCCGCCGCGGTTTGCCGGCGGCGGGGTCGCACTGGCTTGTGGGGCCCTAGGCCCACTCGCGGCGCTCGCACTCGATCTCGGTGCGGGTTTCCCGTGTCTCATCGCCCTGTCAGCGCCTTGCAAATGAGCGAAACCAAGCTGTCGCGCGCTCGCTCGTGGAGTGCGCCTTTCGGCCGCCATGCAAGGAAATCATCAACGCTCATCCAATCAGCCGGGTTTGTGTCGGCGTCTGGCTGGCTGAATTCCACATATAGATGCAGTTCGTCCGGCACGAAGACGACCCTCCATAATCCTTTGATGTCATTGGCAAGGGTTGTAGGCGAGGACGGTCATGGCGGGGCACTCCTTTCGCCGTGGAGCGTGCCTATCTCACGGGAAAATTCCATCACCAGAAGTTAGTATTGACGCTCGCGCTTTCTCAGAAATCCAACGTCCGCGTGATGCCGAAAGGTGCAGCCAGCTTTTTGTGTATCTCGATTGGGAACACGGGACCGCCGCGAAAGTTCGGTGCACGCAGCGAATCCTCCCCTCCAGGTATTGCTGCAGATCGGTATCCCGATCGGCCCGCGCTCCCCGCAAGGCGCGGGCCTCGGCCTGTGGTGCTCATGCCATCTACTTCGATCCGCAAGATGGAATATGATCTGGATAGAAGGACCCTCTCGGTGTGGTTCGTCGCCAGCGGCAAGCGGTACGAGTTTGAGGGGGTACCGCCGGAAACCTTTGCCGCGTTCCGGGCCGCGTTCGCCAAGGGCCGCTATTTCAACGACCACATCCGCAACAATTTCCGCTACCGGCTGGTTGCGAGCGATAGCGACCCGGGATGACCTAACCTGGCGGCGGCTCAATCGTCCTGTCGCTCCAACCGGCGGTTGGTGGACGCGTTGCCGCTGTTGCGCTTAGGGTTGGTTACGGTCCGCGCTCACTTGGCAAGCTCACCCCCCGCATCCCCCCGCCTGGTGAAAAGCGTTTGATCGGTCCCGCCGTTCTGGCAGTGCGGCGGGACTTTTTTGCGGTCCAGGTGGAACATCGGCGCGCGGGGAAGGCGCGGTGCACGCAGCACCCTTTTCTCATCTCGGTGGCGCGCTGAAGGGTCTCAACGTCGGTCTGCCGGAGCTCAACTAGCTGGACTATTGCTCGACCGGAAGCGGCTCGTGCTGTGGCTCAGCGTGGTGGAACACCTGTCCAAGATCGCGCGCGTCGAACGTTTGGCCGCAGACTGGGCAGTAGACAAAATGCTTCGACTCGTTCTCTACCGGCCCGTCATGCGGCCTGCCCTCATAGCCTGTCGCGATGTTGTCGGTCCTAATCCGGGGCAACGACAAGTGCCTTTCATCGTTTTGGCGGCCGATATTTCTCCATTAGCCGGACCTTGTCACGGTCGACCGTGACCAGCGGCCCGAGGTCGATCGTCACGGTGTCCTCGTCGATGCGCGTGACCTCGCCTTTCCGGTCGATTTGCTGGCCTCGGTTCACCTTGGTGTGATCGATGATGGAATGTGGGAAGTCGTAACCTGGGATCGAGACGCTTACGCGGTCCTCTGTTATCCGCCTTCGAACCGTGGCAGTAATCGCCACCTGGTCACCAATGCCTATTCCCCGAGCCATGCCATGGATTCTGGTGCGGGCAGTGTCTTCTTCAAGAGGTTTCTAATATACGCCCGCCATCCTAAGGCTGATCTACGACCAGAGTTACAAAAGTTGAACTTCATCGGGGAACACTCCTTCTGTCTGCCTGTTCGATTTGGCCAGGCGCATCCCGCGCATTCAGACAGGAGAAAGAAGATGAAACGCATCCTTTTGGTTTCGGCCGTGCTGGCGGTGTCGGCCGGGCTTTCCTTTGCCCAGACGACCAGCGGAACTTCGAGCGGAACCTCGACGAGCGGCACCTCGACCACGACGACCATGCCCAGCACGACGGATCAGGGCACCGGCACGACGAGCAGCGGGACCAACCTGTCCGGCGATCAGGGCACCGACACGACCACCACCAGCGGCACCACGAATCCGAACTCGGCCAGGGACTGCGCGCCCGGCCAGCAGACTGGCAGCGCTCAGCAGGCTGCGCCTGGTCAGCAGGACACGGCAGCCAACACTGCCGCGCCGGGCCAGGTGAAAAAGACCGACGAAGGTTGCTGATTGGCACATCGGCTCAGGTTGGAATCACCAGCGTGGCTGGTCTCCCCCGACCACCGGCTAAGATAAACTCGGCTGGTGAGCAAGTTGCCGCCAGCCGAGCATCAGTCCATGAACCCTTGCGCTTGCTTGTGCTTTCAGTGGGGCACGCCTAGCTTCTGTTTGCTTTCGGTCAGATAGCGTCGCTGGCGTCTTCGGACTACCGGTGAAGCAAGTCCGATGTGCGCCTATCGCGACCCCGCTTCACCTGCCGTCCAGCCGTTCGCGCATTCGCGATCGTCGCTCTCGGCAACAGGCGGCGCGCGCGGCCAGGACGTGTCGCATGTGCGCGCTGTCGAAGGAGGCGCCCAGCAACATTGCGCGTGAAGGCAACGCGGGCATCCGATCGATCGTTAAACCTTTCTCTGCAATGAGCGCCTTGTCGCCGGCGATGGGCCTCCGGCTCTTACGCATTATGGAGATCACATGTTGGTCCCGGCACCCGATGCCGGGAGCAGGTCTGCTTCGGAAGCGTCGTGACAGAACTGGGCGACATGGTTGCGGTGGAGTAGGCGCCGTCGCCCTGGATGAACAACAACTGTCGCATGCGGTGCATACCTTGTCGAAGCTTTCCGGTCGGCCGCGGCCGCATCGACGACGACCACAACGGCATCAAGTCGTTGCTGAAAGCCCGCAAGGTATCGTCAAGACATAGCGTGCCGGCGAAGATCCGCCCTCGCGACAGGGATTCGTCAGGCCGATCGGTCGGCAACGCGACCGGCCAGGTGAGCGAGAGCTTACCCTCGGTGCTGGTCTCGACCCGGCTCGCATAGAGGCGGTGAAGGGACATCTCCAAACGCTCGTCGACGGTCGTCGATCACTGCCGACTACGAGTCGAGGTCGTATGGCTCGTGGCCTAGCTCGTTGTGATGAAGCGCCTCTGCCATACACCTGATGTCGAACGCTTGGCCGCACGCCGGGCAGAGGACGAAATACTCCTCCTCCCGAAGTGGCGATGCATCGTGGTCTTGGGGGATGACGATGTCATTGTATTCGTCGGGCATTGGGTCCTCCGGCGACGCCGCCCGCCATGCTGGAACGCCTGCCGGCAGGATTTGTTTCAAAGTTACTGCGCTTAAGAAGAGGGCCGGAACGGGTGAAGCACAATGTCGGTAAGCGCAAGGCGACGGCGCCCGAAACTCATCACGTGAGCTGAACGACTGCTTTTGCCAACTCGATGCTCGAAACCTGCCGATCTGCTTAGGCCGGTTCCGGACATTCGTGACCGGCCTCATAAGTCATAAGAAGCGCCCACCACCTACGGGACTCAAGCCGACATTCGCCGAGCCTTTCGCCAGGCACGGACTTTTTGCCAACCGCACATTTGAAGCCTATGCTTCCCACATCGGCCGCCAGCGCGTCGGACGCAGCCGACAGTAAGAGGTACGTGCTCTTGCCCGCAGGGAGAGAGAGCCATGCCCCAATCCCTTCTTCGCAACCATGTATTGAAAACCCTCTCCTCGGAGGATTTCGCGCTTTTGAGGGCGTCACTGCATCACGTCGAACTCAACATCAAAGACCAGCTGGAAGTCTCTTATCAGCCGATCGAGCGTGTGTATTTTCCAGAGATGGGCATCGCGTCGGTGGTCGCTACGATGACCGGAGGGCGCAAAAGCGAGGTCGGCATCGTCGGCCACGACGGCATGACAGGAGTTGCCGTTATTCTCGGCCAGGACAAGTCGCCCAATGAAACCTATATCCAAGTCGCAGGTAATGGCTGGATCCTCCCGGTTGAAGCTCTTCGCTCTGCGATTGCGGAGAGCCAATCCCTTCGCGAGTCACTGCTTCGCTATGCCCACGCGTTCCTCATCCAGTCGTCCCGGACGGCACTGGTCAACGGCCACTCCAAAATCGAGGAGCGGTTGGCCCGCTGGTTGCTGATGGTCCAAGACCGCGTCGAAGGAAATAAGATCTACCTGACGCATGAATTCCTGGCGACAATGCTTGGTGCCCAGCGCCCCGGCGTTACCACGGCCCTCCAAATGCTTGAATATCGGGGGCTGGTTCACGCCAAGCGCGGCGAGATCACGATTATCGACCGCGTTGGAATGACACGACTCACGCATGGTGCTTACGGGGAGGAGGAGCAAAGTCACTTCGGCCTAGCCTCCGCCCAAGTGTCCTAAATCAGACAAACCCTTGCAAGCTACCGAATTCGTGCCGTAAATCGTGTGGGTCAGGGTTCAGGGAGGAATTCTCGATGACCACCACTTTTGACACAGTCACGGTTGAAAGAGCCGCCGAAGCCTATGTTCTCTCCAGAGGCAAGGCCCACTTCCTTTCGATAGCACAGGCAATCCGCGCCATCCGAACACTCATGCCCGCATGCAGGGCCACCGACCGCGAGTTGGAGGAGCTATTGGCGGCGGCATCCATCATTCACGGGGTGCCCGTCGCTTTCGATGCAAAAACGGCCGATGGTCTAGAACCACGGCTCCATTCGTAGGCCATATATGCCTGCGCTCACGCAGACGCCCACCTTCTCAGACGTTCGCCAGGCGATTATCTGTTACCTGATCGACAACATCGGCAGCCCTAGCATTTCGATATCGGAGGTTAGCCACATCGTGAGGAGAATGCTTCCGCTGTGCGAACTCACGGACTGGCAACTTGGCGATCTCATTATACAAAGCGCGATCGATGCGGGATTCGCGATTGAACTCGACGGGGTGGGTCCCTAAAACGGATGTTGAGGCTCAATAGCGGAACAGCCGCTTTAGCCATGTGGCTCCCAATCACGGACGGTCAGGCTGTGGCCTCCAAAAAGCCGCCAGGCGGCAACGCGCCTGATATCGCACTTTGAGATCAACTCTGCCGCTTCCTGTTAGCCGAAGTTGAGCGGCCCCGCTGATAATCGTGGTTGCGCCTTTAGGGCATCGTGGTTCAGACCGCTGGCGGATTAGAACTCATGTTAGCTTTGCGATCGGCTCATCGTTGCCGACAATCGGTAACCTATATAAAGGGCATGTCCACGCGCCGAAAAACCGATGCAACAGCGAAGCTGATTGGAGAGTGGCTTTAAGCCCGGCTGCAACGCTTGGATCGTCCGTCAGAGCGACGGGTATTTTTCTCGAAATACGCGCCCGCCTCCCAACGGAGTTCAGGAAATTGCTCAATCTCGAGTCCCGCGTGCTTACCCTGCGCCTGTCTGAGGGCGCCGAGAATGATGTGCAGGTGGTATTCAGGATCGTATCCAAAGCACTGCAGAATATCGAAGACCTGCCCGTAATCCCCCGTGAAAATCGAGGACATTCTGACGATCTCGACGGCCGAACGGCACCGCTGGCTGAAAGGTGGTCGCTTGCAGAGCGCCGGGACGAAAACCGTGAAACTCCGCGGGCGGGCAAGGAACATCACCTTTCACGTGTTCGACCCGCAGCACGTGGAGGATGTGCTTGACCGCGACCTGGTTACGGTCTGACGCGAACAGGACGCAGCGACAGCTGCAGAGAATAGGCGGCGAGCCGCGGGGAAGGCCGCTATGAAACGTGCTCAAAGAAGCGGTCGCGGAACTGCAGCTTCAGCTGGCTATGGCCACGATGAGAACTCGCACTCCAGTTTGCGCGGCTGGGAAGATTTTGAGAAGGACGGACTCCTGCGCTGATAGGCTGGGCGCACAAGCAGGTTAGGACGTTTGCCTGCGCCGTGCGAGATGCGCAAGGAGGGCGGTCAAACGCATCGCGTTCAGGACCCGCTTCGCAGGGACACCGCCCTTGCGCGCCATCTCGACACCCCAATGCATGTGGTCGAGCTCGCGGATCGAATGAGCGTCCGGATTGATGCTGAAGATGCAGCCCTGACCGAGTGCCTTTTGATGCCAGCGCCAATCGAGGTCGAGGCGCCAAGGATGTGCGTTGATTTCGACAGCGACCCCGTGTTTCGCACACGCTTTGAGGACTTTGTCGACGTCGAGATCATAACCGGGGCGGCGCAACAGCTGGCGACCGGTCATGTGCCCGATGATTGTCGTCCGAGGATTTCCGATCGCCGCAATGATACGCTCCGTCTGTTCCTTCTTGGGCAACTTGAAGCGGCTGTGCACGCTCGCGACGACGAAATCGAACTGCTCCAAAATATGATTCGGGTAATCGAGCGAGCCATCCGCCAGGATGTCCGCCTCGATGCCCTTCAGTATGCGAAATTTTCCATTGTATGCCTTGTTCAGCCGGTCAGCTTCGCGGTGCTGTTCAGCAATCTCCTGCAACGAAAGGCCGCCTGCGTAGTGAGCGGACTGCGAATGATCGGCGACACCATAGTATTCGAAACCGCGCCTACGCGTGGCTTCAGCCATTGCCTCAAGCGTTTCGGTGCCATCGGATGCGGTCGTGTGAGAATGCAGGATGCCATGCAGATCTTCATCCCGAATGAGGGCGGGTAGCTTCTGCTTTGCCGCTCGCTCAATCTCGTCCCTGCTTCGCGCAATTCAGGCTCGATAAACTGCAAGTCTAGAGCTTGGTAGATTTCTTCTTCTGTCGCTGACGCGATTAGCTTTCTCCCGCGATGAAGCCCGTCGGCGTTTAGGGTGAATCCCTTGTCGGCCGCGAACGTCTTCAGTTGCTCAAGGTGGTCTGCCGAACCGGTTGCTTCGAGCAGGCTCGCGCCAAAGTGCTTCCTGTCCGTGACAACAAGCCTGAGGGTCGTATCCTCGATTCCAGTCGACTTTCTGGCCTGTGCTACCAGGGCGAAGTCGGAAACGAGCTCGCAACCGCGTCGGAAGTCACCTGCAATTTCCACGCGCGAAAACTCTGGATGCTGTTGCTTTACCGATATGACCGCATGGTGGAGAAGAGCGGCGGCCTTGTGCAGGTGAAGTTGCGTTTCGCCGCTTCGCACGATGGCCAGGTTTTGCAGCAGCTTTGTCTGAAGCGCGGCGCCGAGGCCTTTGACTGGGCGTATGCGGTCTTCTCTTGCTGCGGCCTCGAGCTCCGCCAGCGAGTTCACGCCGAGCGCCTGATGAAGCTTCAGTATCTTATCGGGACGAAGCCCGGGTATGGCAAACAGCTCCATCACGCCCGCTGGAACATCCTCGCGCAGCTTCTCAAGGCTTGGGTGCGTGCCGGTTTGGTAAAGCTTGGTCACGATGTCTGCGATCGCTTCACCGATCCCCGGGATCTTGGTGAGGGCGCCGGCGGCGATGATCCGATCAAGCGGCTGCGACAGCCCCGTCAGACTGTCTGCCGCGCGCAAGTATGCCCTTGTGCGATAGGGATTGTCGCCGCGCATGGACGCCCGTTGCGCGTATTCCCTCAAAAGACTGGCGACGGTCCTCGGATTGATTTTTGCCATGGCTTCAGCCAAACGAGGCCGATCTCCGCAGGTTCCAATCAGGCAAGGCCATGAGCGCCGCGTTGCCGTTTAAATCCCGGCTTTACTGCCTCTTCCCGCGTCGGACGCTACAGATTGGGCAAGGATTGGTCAGCGCGACCCCGCCCCAGCGATTCAAGGATAGCGCGGAACTGAAAGGCAGCGGCGCGGACGGCCTCAAAATCGAGGCCTTCATCGGGGTCGAGGTCGAACACGAGGCGGTCGGCCTTTCGACATCCGTATCCGGTTTCTGCCATCGGCTTTAGAAGCCTGACATTCCGGTTCCGGTCCCCTTACCTCGAGGTGCCCCATAGACGCCAAGTACCTCGCCCAGAGCAAGCTCCGATGCCAGTTTCAAGAAGTGCAAAATGGCCCATAAATGCGGCGACCAGAGTGAATGCTCTCGTATCCGGGTCTATTTCGAGCAGCGCGGACTTGGTCAGCATTCGGACAGCCTAGCGGGCCGTCCCAACATAGCCATGGGCACCGGCCTGCTACTCACGGAACCCCCCCCTCCTCCTTGGCAGCAGCCTCGAAAGCCTGACGGACCTCTTGTCGGCGCACAGTTGCACAGCCTTCCTCCACTTAGGTCCCATCTTGGCCCACTTCATGAGTTCCTCGGCGGCACCCTCGACGTTGTTGCACCCGTAGGTGACCCCAGGTCGGTCGGTCTTGACGTACACCGGAGGGGAGAACCAATGGGTTGCCACGACACCTCCTACTCAGGGGAGAGATACACGTGGCCTCCTTAGCGGCAGCCTCAAAGGCCTTTCGTATTATGTGCGGGTCAATCGAATCGCCCTCCAAGGCTGACAGGCAGAGGATCACCGCCTTGTGCCAGCGAGGCCCTCGCCGGGTCCACATGTTGAGCTGCTCAAGATGGGCGCCATGATACCTCCTACTCAGGGGAGAGATACACGTTGGCCTCCCTGGCAGCCGCCTCAAAGGCTTCACGGACCTCTTGCGGGGACACCCTGCCCTCGAACGCGTCGACGCAGGATTGGACCGCCTTGGTCCACTTCGGGCCGTTTGTGTCCCACCCCATGAGCTCCTCGGCGGCTCCCTCGACGTGGCTGGCCCCATGCGAATGCCCGGACGTTTCGTCTTCACGTAGACCGGTGGAGAGAACCAGAGAGGACCCATAACGGGGAACTTAGAGCGGCAAGAGCCCGCCGACCAACCCCGCTTTAGCCGCAGCTAAGGGAACGATGTAGGCCCTCACGGGTTTAGAGGTGGCAGCGGGATTCTTCGTGGATGTGCAGCCGCTGTGGGGGGGTCCGTCGCCTCTCCCTCACTGGCGGCGGGCTCCTTTCGCGAAGGCGGTGTTGGTCAGAGAACCTTTACCGCAATTCAAGTTAGCTGGTTGTCATTGGGGGGAGTAATGTCCCCTCCTCTTTTGCAGCAGCCAGGAATGCCTTACGAGCCTCCTCAGGTTCCATCTCGTCGAATATCACGGCCATGCAAATGCGCACCGCGAGGTCCCAGCAAGGGCCACGCCTGGTCCACTTCATCAGCTCCTCGCCGGCTGTCTCGGCGTTGTTGACGTCGCGGATGATCCCGGGACGCTCGGTCTTGACGGGGACCGGAGGGTTGAACCAGTGGAGGGCCATGCGGTCACTCTTTGTCGACCTTATCAAGTTCCTCCAGCAAATACCTTTGCTCAGCCCAGTTCCCGTTCTACAGGCAGATTTAGCAGCTTGCGAAGGTAATTGCGGATTACCTCTAACTGTTGAAAATGCGCAGGACGGCGCGCTTTGTTGCGATGCCACAGTGACTGGAGT
>NZ_JAMYTP010000038.1:0-38113 GCF_040322515.1 Mesorhizobium sp. M0136 | reverse complement strand
TTGAAAGTTGGTTGGCCTATGGATCGAAGATTATCGCTCTCCGGCGCCCCCCTCTGGCCTGCCGAACATCACCCCAACAAGGGGGTATTTGGGAGGGCACGGCGGCTTTCGCCAGTCGCCGATGTTGCTGGAATGAGCGGAGCGCTGAAACTGCCAATCTCACCCCTTGTGGGGGAGATGTCCGGCAGGACAGAGGGGGGCGCGAAGGAACGCAATCCTCACTAAGAATCTCGAATCTGGTGGTCTAGCGTGCAACGCGCACCATCATCTGACTCCCGCATCACCGCCGGCATCGTCGCGCTCGCCGCCGTCGCGTTGCTGATCGGCGGTGCATTCACCGGGCTCGTCGTCGAAGCCACACGCGACCCGTCCGGTGTCGCCTCCGCCTTCGATTCGTATCTCTTGCGTATCGTCCGTTTCACGCTCTGGCAGGCTCTGCTGTCGACCCTGCTCTCCGTAGCGCCAGCGCTGTTCGTCGCGCGTGCCCTGTCGCGGCATCCACAGTTTTTCGGGCGAGGCTTTATCCTGCAGCTTTTCGCCGTGCCACTGGCGCTGCCGGCCATTGTTGCCGCACTCGGTGTCTTGGCGCTCTATGGCCGCGCCGGCTATTTTGCCGGCACGCTGGGCGCGCTAGGCGGCCAGAGCTGGCCCGGCATCTATGGCCTGTCGGGCATACTCGTCGCCCATGTCTTCTTCAACCTGCCGCTGGCGACGCGGCTGTTCCTGGAGGCGTTGCAGACCGTGCCGGCCGACCAATGGCGGCTGGCGAGCCTGCTTGGCATGGGTGCTGCGCCGGCCTTCCGGCTGATCGAATGGCCGCCGCTGCGTGCGGCCTTGCCGGGCGTTGCCGGGCTCGTTTTCATGCTGTGCATCACCTCCTTCACCATCGTGCTTACGCTCGGCGGCGGACCCAGCGCGACGACGCTGGAGGTTGCCATCTACCAGGCGCTGCGTTTCGACTTCGACCCGGCGCGGGCTGTGACGCTGACCCTGCTGCAGATTGCCCTGACCTTCGTCGTCGTGCTGGCCTTGACGCGGCTCGGCGCCAATATGACCGGCGACGCCAATCTGCCGGTGGCGCCGCGCCGGTATTTTTCAGCCGGTGCGGCCGAGACCGTGCTGAACGCGCTGGTGATCGGGCTGGCACTGCTATTTGTCGCCGGGCCGATGGCGGCCACGCTGGCGGCCGGGCTTGGCGCCGATCTCGGCCGCCTTGCCGGCGAGAGCGCGGTGCGGCAAGCGACGGCGACCAGTGCCGTGCTGTCCGTCTTATCGGCGCTGCTCTCCCTGGCACTGTCGCTGTCGCTGGTCATGGCACGCCGGGCGCTGGCGCTCACCCGGCGGACAGGCCGGCGGACGGTGCTCGAACATCTGGCCGACACCGGTGCGGGGTTCGTCCTGGTGGTGCCGCCCATCGTCATCGGCGCCGGTTGGTTCCTGCTCCTGCGCACCGTCAGCGATGTCTTTGCGATCGCCCCTGTCATGGTCGTTGCGGTCAATGCGGTGATGGCGATGCCGTTCGCCATCCGCGCCATCCGCCCTGCCTATGACGCGGCGAGCGAACGCCACGAACGGCTTTGCGCACAGCTTGGCATCTCAGGCTGGAATCGCTTGCGGCTGGTCGACTGGCCGTCGCTGCGGCGGCCGCTCGCCACCGGCTTCGCTTTCGCCATGGCGCTGTCGCTCGGCGATCTTGGCGTCATTGCGCTGTTCGGCAGCGATTCCGTGCAAACCTTGCCCTACCTGCTGCTGGCCCGCATGGGCAGTTACCGCACCGAGGATGCGGCCGGGCTGGCGCTGCTGCTCGGCCTTGTCTGCCTGGCGCTGGTGCTGACCGCGGACTGGATGGGAAGGAGGGAGAAATCATGATGCCGATCAGCCCGGAACGCTCCATTTCGGTGGAAAAAGGCGCGGCCGTGCGGCTCGATAATGTCTCGTTCAGCTATGGTGAAACGCCGCTTATATTCCATGTCGATTTCCCGGCGTCGGAAATCACCGCCATCATGGGGCCGAGCGGTTCGGGAAAGTCGACACTGCTCAATCTGGTGGCCGGTTTCGAGGCGCCACGGTCAGGCCGCGTGCTCATCGGCGGCGCCGACGTCAGCACTGCGCCGCCATCAGCGCGGCCGGTATCGATGGTGTTCCAGGAAAACAACCTGTTTGCCCATCTGTCCCTCGAGCAGAATGTCGGGCTTGGCCGCTCGCCTTCGCTCAGGCTGAGCGAGGCTGACCGCGCCGCAGTCGCCGCAGCGCTGAAGCGCGTCGGCCTTGCCGGCAAGGAAAGCCGACTGCCGCGCGAACTCTCCGGCGGCGAGCGGCAGCGCGTCGCGCTCGCCCGGGTTTTAGTGCGCGACCGGCCGGTGCTGTTGCTCGACGAGCCGTTCGCTTCGCTCGGACCGGCACTGCGCGACGACATGCTCGACCTGGTGGCCGACGTCCATTCGGAGCAGCGCATGACGGTGCTATTCGTCACGCACCAGCCGGACGATGCGCGCCGTATCGGCCAAAACATGGTTTTCCTGGACGGTGGCACGGTTGCCGCGACCGGCACCGCCGCCGATTTTTTCGTTGGGGCTGGACCGGAGGCATTCCGACGCTATATCGGCTCGGGTCCGTTTGCGGCTGGATCACGAGATGTTGCCCGGAAGCGGACATAATTTATGGTCAAACCGGAGGAAGGCGAAGCGGCGCTTGCTTGCCATGGTCGAGGTAGTGTGGCTAGGTCCGCCAGGAGCTGGTCCGGCCTGGACCGTGATTTGCCCTTGCTGCCTCGTATCTGTCGGACGCACGAAGGACGCCGTAGAACTTGATTTTGCGCGTGATGCTTTCCGGAAATCGCGCCCGATTTTCGCGGTCACGTCCCAGGACTTGAAAGGAAGCCGACCTGCCGACCGGCATCGACAATCGGAGGGTGAAACCGCTGGCGCGCTTTCTGGCGCTGGCCGGTCTTGCCGTGGCGCTGGCAAGCTGCCAGATGTTCACGCCTCCCGACGTGCAGGAATCGGGCTTCCAGCCCTCCGACAAGCCGATTACGGTCGACAATGTCGCCGCTAACAGCAGGCTCGCCGAACTGGCGAAGGCGCAGCACCCGCGCATCCTCGCCACCTATGGCGGCGAGTATTCCGACCCCAAGCTCGAGCGCATGGTGGCCAAGGTCGTCGGCAGACTGACCGTGGTGTCGGCCAACCCGACCCAGACCTACCGCATCACCATCCTCAACTCGCCCAACGTCAATGCCTTCGCGCTGCCGGGCGGCTATCTCTACATCACCCGCGGCCTGCTGGCGTTGGCCAACGATTCAGCCGAGCTTGCCGCCGTCATTGCGCATGAGATGGGCCACGTTACGGCCAATCATGGTCTGCAGCGCCAGCAGCTGGAAGCCGAAGAGGGGTTGGCGACCAAGGTCGTTTCGGACGTGCTCGGCGACAACCCGACGGCCAAGGCGGCGCTGATCCGCGGCAAGCTGAGGCTGGCCCAGTTCTCGCGCAATCAGGAGCTGGAGGCCGATGCCATCGGTATCAAGTCGATCGGCGAAGCCGGTTTCGACCCCTACGCCGCCGGCCGCTTCCTGCAGTCGATGTCGGCCTATACCGATTTCCGCTCGATCAGCGGCGCCACCGACGCCAGCCTCGACTTCCTGGCGACGCACCCCAACACGCCGCAGCGTATCGATCTCGCGCAGCGCCACGCCCGCCAGTTCGGCGCGCCCGGTGTCGGGTCGCGCGACCGCGATTCATTCCTTGCCGGCATAGACGGGCTGCTCTACGGCGACACGCCGGAGGAAGGCTATGTGCGCGGCGAAACCTTCCTGCATCCTGGCCTCGGCGTGTCGTTCTCGGTGCCCAACGGCTTCATCATCGACAATTCGGCGGCGGCGGTGACGGCCACAGGCCCGGGCGACATGGCAATCCGCTTCGACGGCGTTTCGATCGACAAGGACCGCTCGCTGACCGACTACATCCGCAGCGGCTGGGTTGCCGGCCTCGACGACAGCAGCGTGCGCCAGGAGACGATCAACGGCAACGAAGCGGCGACCGCGCATGCCGGCGCCGATGGCTGGCAATTCGATATTGCGGTGATCCGCGCCGGCGGCCAAGTCTACCGCTTGCTGACTGCTGCACCGTCGGCCAGCACCTCGCTGGGCACGGTGGCGCGCTCGGTCAGCGGCTCGTTCCGTATTCTGAGTGCAGCCGAGAAGGCTGCGCTGAAGCCGCTGCGCATTCGCATCGTCACGGTGCGGCCCGGCCAGACAATGGGCTCGCTGGCCGCGCAGATGGTCGGCGTCGACCGCAAGCTGGATTTGTTCAGGGTGCTCAACGCGCTCTCGCCGGGTGCTGCGGTTTCGGCCGGCGACAAGGTTAAGATCGTCACCGACAAATAGCAGCCGACGCGATTCAGGCTGCGAGAAATTCCGGATTCTGCTTTACCAGCGCGGCCTTGAGCTTTTCCATGGCGCGCGCCTCGATCTGCCGGACACGTTCCTTGGAGATGCCGAGCGTCTCGCCAAGCGCTTCGAGCGTCGCGCCCTCGTCGCTCAGCCGGCGTTCCTCGATAATCCTGAGTTCTCGCGCATTGAGAGCGCCGAGCGCCGTCTTCAGCCACACCGAGCGGCGTTCGACGTCGATCGTATCGCCGACGACCTCATCGGGTAGCGGGTCATCCGAAACCAGGAACTCCATCCGCTCGGTTGCGCCCGCATCGTCGGCAAGCGGCGTGTTGAGCGAGCTGTCCGGCGCCGAAAGGCGGGAATCCATCATCGCCACATCGGCCTCCGATACCCCGAGAGCCGCCGACACTTCGCGGTAGAGCGTGGCATTCGACGTCTGCTCGGCGCCGTTTGCCAGGCGGGCACGCAGACGCCGCAGGTTGAAGAACAGCGCCTTTTGCGCGGAGCTGGTGCCGCCGCGCACGATCGACCAGTTGCGCAGGATATAGTCCTGCATCGATGCGCGGATCCACCATGTCGCATAGGTCGAGAACCGCACCTCGCGCTCGGGCTCGAAACGGGCCGCGGCCTCCAGCAGCCCGACATGGCCTTCCTGGATCAGGTCGCCCAGCGGAAGGCCGTAGTGGCGAAACCGCGACGCCATGGAAATGACCAGCCGCATATGCGCGACGGTGATGCGGTGCAGCGCGTGCTGGTCATTGTTTTCCTTCCAGCGCAGCGCCAGGAGATGCTCTTCGTCACGTTCCAGATAAGGGGCTTTCATCGCCGCGCGAACCATGGTCCGTCCTGCACTGTCTTCCATCATGCCGCGCTCCTGCTTCAGGCGTTGCGGTGCGATCGAATCGTGAGTTGGCGCCGATGGTTGAAATGGCGGCGCCGCGCCCTACAACAGCGAAGAACGTGCCATGCGAGGGAATGTTCCCCCGGACTGTCATGTCGATTGCGCTGTTCCAGGCGATTCGCCACCGGCCTTGACTCAGCCGGATGGCGCCGGGAACTGCTGGTTGAGAATTGGATTTCAAGGGCGCGAGATTTTTGAAATTTAGTTTCTTATTCCGGCATCGCGCATCTGTCATTTTCCGGCACTCGCAATGACGCCGGACATCGGTCAAGGACGGGATCACAGAAAAATGAAATGGCTCAAATCGCTTATTATCGCCGGAACGCTGCAGGTTCTGGCCATCGCCGCCGGTCATGCCGGCGCCAATCTCGACCAGATCAAGCAGTCCGGCGTCTTCAAGGTCGGCACGGAAGGAACCTATGCGCCCTTCACCTATCATGATGCTTCCGGCGCGCTCGTCGGCTTCGACGTCGAGATCGCGCGGGCCATCGCCGAGCGCCTCGGCGTCAAAGCCCAGTTCCTCGAAGGCAAATGGGACGGGCTGATCGCCGGTCTCGACGCCAACCGCTACGATGCCGTCATCAACGAGGTCGGCATCACCGAGGCGCGCAAGGCCAAATATGACTTTTCGGATCCCTACATCGCCTCCAAGGCGGTGCTGATCGTGCGTGGCGACAACACCGATATCAAGAGCTTCGCCGATCTCAAGGGCAAGAAGGCGGCGCAGTCGCTGACTTCGAACTTCGGCAAGCTGGCTGAAACCAACGGCGCCGAACTCGTCGGCACCGACGGCTTCGACCAGTCGATCCAGCTTCTTCTTACCGGCCGCGCCGACGCCACCATCAATGACAGCCTGTCCTTCCTCGACTTCAAGAAGCACAAGCCCGACGCCAATGTGAAGATTGCTGCGCAGGAGGAAAACGCCGACTATTCCGGCGTCATCGTGCGCAAGGGCGATCCGGAACTGGTGGCCGCCATCAATAAGGCGCTGGCTGACATCAAGGCCGACGGCACCTACAAGAAAATCGCCGACACCTATTTCGGCCAGGACGTTTCGAAGTAAAACGGCTTTCTCGTGTGGGCCGAACGCTGGCCCGCGTCGTTCATATCGCGGCGAGCTGTCTTTTGACGGCCCGCCGCTTTCGCGTGATGTGAGCGACGGCAATCTGGCAAGGAGGAGCCTTCGTGCCGCACTGGCTGCAACTGATGCTGGAATCCCTGCCTACGCTGCTGTGGGCCGCACTGATCTTCACCGTGCCGTTGACGCTGCTGTCGTTTGCATTCGGTCTTGTCCTAGGCCTGGTTGTGGCGCTTGTCCGGCTGTTCGGTCCCAAACCGCTGGTCGCCGTGGTCCGCTTCTACGTCTGGATATTCCGCGGCACGCCGCTTCTCGTGCAACTGTTCCTCATCTTCTACGGCCTGCCATCGGTCGGCATCCTGCTCGACGCCTTTCCGGCAGCACTGATCGGCTTTACCTTGAACATCGGCGCATATTCGTCGGAAATCATCCGCGCCGTCATCGGTTCGGTGCCCAAGGGCCAGTGGGAAGCGGCCTATTCGATCGGCATGACCTGGGCCCAGGCAATGCGGCGCACCATTCTTCCACAGGCGGGGCGCGTCGCCGTGCCGCCGCTGTCCAACACCTTCATCTCGCTGGTCAAGGACACTTCGCTCGCCGCCGCTATCACCGTGCCGGAGATGTTCCAGGCGGCGCAGCGCATCGTCGCCACCACCTATGAGCCGCTGATCCTCTATGTCGAAGCAGCGGCGCTCTATCTGGTGATGAGCTCCGTGCTGTCGGCCTTGCAAGCGCGGCTGGAAACGCGGCTCAACCGTTATGGCGGCTTCCTGGAGGCGCGCGCATGATCGGCCTCACCAACATCGAAAAGCGTTTCGGCGACAATTTGGTGCTGAAGGGCGTGACCGTCACCATCGAGGAAGGCAGCGTCACGGCGCTTGTCGGGCCGTCGGGCGGAGGGAAGAGCACGCTTTTGCGCTGCATCAACCTGCTCGAGCTGCCGACTTCAGGCACGGTACGGATCGGCGACGATGCACTTGAATTCCACCCCGGCGGCAGGGTCTCGACCAGGGATATCCAGCGACTGCGGCTGCAGACCGGCATGGTGTTCCAGAATTTCCAGTTGTTTCCGCATCGCACTGCGATCGAGAACATCATGGAGGGGCTGGTGACGGTGCTGAAATGGCCCAAGGAAAGAGCGCGCGGACGGGCGCTGGCCCTGCTCGAAAAGGTCGGCATGGCGCACAAGGCCGATGCCTGGCCGGCGACGCTGTCAGGCGGCCAGCAGCAGCGCGTGGCGATTGCCCGGGCTCTGGCGCCTTCGCCGAAAGTCCTGCTCTGCGACGAGCCGACCTCTGCACTTGATCCGGAACTGGCGCAGGAGGTGGTCGACGTGCTCGGCAAGCTCGCCAGCGAGGGCACGACAATGGTGATGGCGACGCATGATCTGCGGCTCGCCTCGAAGATCGCGCGGGAAGTGGTGTTCCTCGATGCCGGCAACATCGTCGAACAAGGGCCGGCCGCGGTACTGTTCAGCAACCCCGAGCGCCAGCGGACCAAGCGGTTCATCGCCACGCTGAAGCAGGAGGCGGAAAGGGAAGGCGGCGGCAAGAGCTAGAATGGCCATTACCGGTCAGCCAAAACAAAAAACCCGGCGCGAGGCCGGGTTTTTCTGATTCGAAGGCGAAAAGCTCAGGCAGCCTCTTCCTGCTCGGCTTCCTCGTTGTCTGCCTTGGCGCCGCGCTTGGGGCCCTTGTTGAGGTTCACCTCGATGAGGCGAACCGCTTCGGTCTCCGACATGCGGTTGACGGCCGCGATCTCGCGGGCCATGCGGTCGAGGGCCGCCTCGTAGAGCTGGCGCTCGGAATAGGACTGCTCCGGCTGGTTGTCGGCGCGATAGAGGTCACGCACCACTTCCGAGATCGAGATCAGATCGCCGGAGTTGATCTTGGCATCATATTCCTGGGCGCGGCGCGACCACATGGTGCGCTTGACGCGGGCGCGGCCCTGCACGACCTTCAGCGCGCGCTCGACATAATCCTCTTCCGACAGCTTGCGCATGCCGATCGAGGTCGCCTTGGCGACCGGCACCTTGAGGCGCATCTTGTCCTTCTGGAAGTCGATGACGAACAGCTCCAGCTTGTGGCCCGCGACTTCCTGCTCATCGATCGAGACGATCTGGCCGACACCATGCGCCGGATAGACGATGTACTCGCCGGTCTTGAAACCGTGGCGCGCTGCGGTGGACTTCTTCTGCGGGGTGATCGTTGCCATTACGCCCTGAACTCCTTGTTGTGGTACCGGCATCGTGCCGGCCCGAACTCGTGCGACCGGGGTGACCGGTCCTTAGCCACACAACGATGAACTCACCGGAAAGGCCAGGACCGGCAAATCGCAACATTGCGACCGCCTGCCCCAGATCGCTCTGGTCCGGATTGAGAAATTCACCTTTCAGTGATTTGGGGCGTTTGCGCCATAAATCGACGTTGTGTCACCGGCATGTTTGGCTGATGTAACACAAAAAGTCGGAAGAATCAAGGTTTTGCTGCACGCGCGAAGGCCACGCGCCGTCGCCGCCTGTCAAGGCAGTTAATGTATCACGTCTGTTAAGCGGCGTCAGGCCGCCGCAGCTGGCCGGCTCGTCAGTCGCCTTCGCCGGGCTCGGGGGAGAAATATTTCTCGAACTTGCCAGTTTCGCCATCGAAAGTTTTAGCGTCGGCCGGCGGCTCCTTCTTGGCGGTGATGTTGGGCCATTTCTCGGCATATTCGGTGTTGATCTGCAGCCATTTGTCGAGGCCCGGTTCGGTATCGGGCTTGATCGCGTCGGCCGGGCATTCCGGTTCGCAGACGCCGCAATCGATGCACTCGTCCGGGTGGATGACGAGCATGTTCTCACCTTCGTAGAAGCAGTCGACCGGACAGACCTCGATGCAGTCCATGTATTTGCATTTTATGCAATTGTCGGTCACGACATAGGTCATTGGTCGGCTCCGGGACGTCCCATTTTGTTGGGCTTTTTTGGTGAGGTAACGCCTTTGTCCGCTGGTGGCAAGGGCGGCCCCTGCCAGCGGTGCCGCGGTTTCCGGAATGGAATTCCGGAAGGCCGGCAAAGCGGGCGTTCGACCTTGCTCAATCGTCGCCGAGCAGGTGGTCGGTCTGGCGGCGTTCCTTCTTCGTCGGGCGACCGCTGCCGGCCTCGCGCAACGGCGGCACCGCATCCGGAAGCGCCTCGCCCTTGGGCGTGGCGGGCGGCGACATGTCCTCGTAGAGCAGGCGGGCCTCTTCGGCCGGGCCACGCCGTACGCCGGTGCCAAGGACTTTCCAGACGAAGATCCGCCGCTCCAGCGTGATGGTCAAAACGTCGCCCGGCCGGACCGCATCGGAGGCCTGCGCTGCTTTGTCGCGATTGATGCGGACGCGTCCGGCGACGACCAGCTTGGCTGCCAGCGTGCGCGATTTTACCGCGCGCGAGAAGAACAGCCACTTGTCGATGCGCTGGCGGGCATCAGTGACCATTGGACGAGCAGCTTACTTCTTCAGCTGGTCGCGCAACGCGGCGAGCTTGGCGAAGGGCGAGTCCGGGTCGAAGCGGACCGGGCGTTCCTCACGCGGTTTCGACTGGAAGGCGGGCTTTGCGCCTTGGGCGCTGCCTTTGCCGTCCTGCCGGCCAGCCTTCCAGTCGGGCCGGTTTTCGCGCCGGTCGGGGCGGTCGCCTTGTGGCTTGCCGGCGCGCTGCTCTCCAGCCTCGCCTTGCGGTTTAGGCTTGAACTTGCTGCGATCGAAGCGCGGTTTGCCGGCGCCGTCACGCGGGTCGTGGCGCCCCTGACGGGCGGCCCGGTCGCCTGGTGTCGGTTGCCCGCCCGCATCTACCGGCGCATCGCTGCGACTGTCCGGCGCAGCTTGACCATTGCGCGCGCGAGCGCCCCGTTGATTGTCCCGGGGGCGGTTGTCATGCTGGCGATGACGCGGGCGCTGGTCGAAACGACCCTGCCGCCACAACAGGATAGGTTTTGGCTCCTCCGCCTCCGGGGCAGCGTCGTCGGCGACTGCTTCCGCCGTCGCTGCAGGTTCGGCCGGCGATGCTTCCGTCGTTTCGAAGATCGGCGGCTCTGCCGGTGCCATAGCCTCAGTTTCCGCCCCAAGTTCCGCCGCCCTTGGCTCGGCCGCTGGTTCTGCAACCGCTTCGGCGGTGGGCAGGATCTCTTGCGTGACTTCTGCCGCAGCTTCAGGGGCTGGAGCTTCCGCGACAGGCTCTGCCGTCGCTTCGGTTACAGCTTCGGCCGCCGCCTCCGCAACGGGAGCCGCATTCGACACGGGTTCCGAAGCCTCCGCCGGCAGCTCTGCCGCGGCAGATGCTTCCGCCATCCTCGCCTGCTCGACTCGTGTTGCGTCTTCAGCCGCCTGCTTTGCAGCGGCCGCTTCGCGCGCGGCATTGTCCTGTGCTTCGAGCCGCGCCTTGACCTCGGCCGCCGGTTTGGCATCGGCGCGATAGCCGAGCCCCTTCAGGATTTCTTCCATGTCGTCGGCGGTCGCGCCGAGGATCGACATCATCGGCGGCGTCACCATGAAGGACTGGCCGTCATAGGCGCCATCGGGGCGAGGCCCGAGGCCCGGCTTCCAGTTGGTCGCCGGTCGGATCAGGTCGGCCAGCCGCTCGAGAATATCGACGCGTACAGCACGCCGGCCGAGATTGCGGTAGCCGGCAAGCTTGTAGAAGGTCTTGTCGAAGGTCGGATCGATGACCACCGAGGTGCGGCCGGAGGCCAGTGCGTGAACGACATCGCCGAAGCCGGGCTTGTCCTTGCCGTCGTTTCTCAGCGCCCACAGCAGCGTGATCAACCCGGCCGGCGCCGGCTTGATCAGTGCCGGCACAAAGACATGGTAGGCGCCGAAGCGCACGCCGAGGCGGCGAAGCGCCGCGCGGCCTTCCTGGTCGAGCGACTTCATCTCGTCGGCGATGTCGCGACGATTGATGAGGCCGAAATGCTCGACAAGCTGGAAAGCGATGCCGCGGCCGATGCCGGAGATCTGCTCGGCATTCTTGAGGTCGACCAGCGGCTTCAGCAGGGATTCGATCTGGAAATTGACGAAGCGCTCGGCGCGCGCCGCAACCTTGTCGCGGGCCGGACCGGTGAGCTGCTCGTCGGCCAGCAGGACGAGACGCGGCTTCAAAGCGTCTTCGCCGGCGACCAGCGTGCCGATCGGCGCGCCGATCCAGCGCAGCGTGCCATCCGAACCCAGGGCGATGTCGCCATTGGCAGAGGCGCCGAAGCGCTCGGCCCGCGCCTCGAACTCGGCGGCAAGCGCCTTCTGCGCCGCCGCCCGCACCGCCTTGGCATCCTCGCCGCCGGCGCTCTGGTCGGCGGTAAAGCGGAAACCCTGCAGCTCGCCGACATGATGGCCTTCGACGAGGACGGTTCCGGTTGGGCTGATTTCGGCTTCAGGCATCGTGTTTTCTCTAAGGCGCCGCATGAGGACGGAAGTCCTGCGGTCTACAAAACGTTTCGTCAACCGCTCATGCAGCGCATCCGACAATCTGTCTTCGATTTCGCGCGTCTTTTCCTGCCAGTGTGCCCGATCGGCCAGCCACCCGGGTCGGTTGGAAACGAAGGTCCATGTGCGGATCTGGGCAATCCGGTGCGACAGCGTGTCGATGTCGCCTTCGGTGGAGTCGGCACGGCGCACCTGCTCGGCCATGTAGTTCTCGTCGACATGGCCATGCCTGGCAAGGTCCATGTAAATAGAGGCGATCAAGTCGGCGTGCTGGGCCGGCGCGATCTTCCTGTAGTCGGGCAGCGCGCAGGCTTCCCACAGCAGCGCCACGCGTCTGGCATCGGTGGTGAGTGCCCGGACATCCTCGTCGCGCGACAGATGCTCGAGCGCCTGCGCGTCCACGGCCGGCAGCGCGCGCGTCAGGCCTTCGACCGGGGCGTTGGTCTCGATCGAGCGCTTCAGCGCATCGAGGTTGGCGAAATCGAAATGCGCGGTGCGCCACTGCAGCACTTTCACCGGGTCGAAATCATGCGCCTCGATCTTCTTGACCAGTTCCTCATCCAGCGGATCGACCTGGCCGGTGACGCCGAAGGTGCCGTCGCGCAGATGCCGGCCGGCGCGGCCGGCAATCTGGCCGAGCTCGGCCGCTGTCAGGTTGCGGTACTGGTAGCCGTCGAATTTACGGTTCTGGGCGAAGGCGACGTGGTCGAGGTCGAGGTTGAGGCCCATGCCGATGGCGTCGGTTGCGACGAGGTAGTCGACGTCACCCGACTGGAACAGCGCCACCTGGGCGTTGCGGGTGCGCGGGCTGAGTGCGCCGAGCACGACGGCGGCACCGCCTTGCTGGCGGCGGATCAGCTCGGCAATGGCATAGACCTCGTCGGCCGAGAAGGCGACGATCGCGGTGCGCCGCGGCAGGCGGGTCAGCTTCTTCGAGCCGGCATAAGCAAGATGCGACAGCCGTGGCCGGGTCACCACCGACACGCCCCGCAGCAGGCGCTGCAGGATGCCGTGCATGGTGGCCGCGCCAAGCAGCAGCGTCTCCTGGCGGCCGCGCAGATGCAGGATGCGATCGGTAAAGATGTGGCCGCGTTCGAGATCGCCGGCGAGCTGGACCTCGTCGATGGCAACGAAGGCGGCGTCGGTCTCGCGCGGCATCGCTTCCACCGTGCAGACCGAGTATTTCGCGCCAGCCGGCTGGATCTTTTCCTCGCCGGTGATGAGCGCAACCTTATGGGCGCCGACCTTCTCGCAGACGCGCGCATAGACCTCGCGGGCAAGCAGCCTGAGCGGCAGGCCGATGACGCCGCTTTCATGCGCCACCATGCGTTCGATGGCGAGATGGGTCTTGCCGGTGTTGGTCGGGCCGAGCACGGCCGTCACGTCCCGGCCGGTCAGGATCAGCGGTTCAGTGTGTTTCGGATGGATGTTCATCGGCCTGGAAATAAGGCTCTCCGCCTCGCATTGTCGGGAGCGCGCCCATATTGGCCGCGTATGACAGGCGACACATAGGGATTTCGGGCGCGAAGCGAAAGCGGAATGTGCCGAGGGCAGGCCGATTGGTCGCTTCAAAGCCAGAAAATCTGTTCCCGATTAACAGTTGGAACGAGTCTGGAACGAATCAGCGACGAATCACTGACTCTCGCCGATTCAGGTTTTGTTCACGGCTACATCTGGGTTTTCTGCCGGCATACCTCACCACATGCTGAATCACGGGAACTGGCCCGATTCATGCAAGCGGCATCCAGGCGAGCACCATGGTTAACCTTTGCCGGTGAATGGTCGTGGGTGGCCAATCTGCTTCGCACAACATTATGAAATTATTGATGTTTCCTAACGCGCCTTAATCATTTCGAGGGAGTTTTCAGCTCTCGTCGTTAACGTTCCGCTCAAAGCCGGAACGAATCGGCGACGAATCAGAGATAGCCGAAGTTTCTTGGTTTGTTCACCGCAACATGTTGTGTTGTGAACAGCTTCTCCACCGAGAATCCACAGGCAGCCGGGCGGTTTTTGCACAGGCTGCGCAGCGGCCATTAACCTTTGCGTGCTGGTTCGGCACACACCGGCGTCATGGCCATCGGTCGGCGCACTTGCCGCATGAGGCTCAGACTCGGCCCCACGCTGAACGGCTTGTTCAAGGCACATCCTCTCCGACGGCATAGCGCTGCAATGTAGGGCCGACGGTCTGGATGATTTCGTCGTGAGACAGGGCGACGACCGGTGGTAGGCGCAGCAGGTAACGGCACATCGCCAAACCCAGCAGCTGGCTGGAAATGAGCCCGGCCCGCCGGCCCGCATCGGCGGGATCAGCGACCGCCGCAACCAGTGGCCTCACCTGGTTGGCAAATACATCGCGCAACTTTTCGGCGGCGAATTCGTTCGACGTCGCCGACCGCAGCAGAATTGCCATGCCGGTACCGTTGGCCGGATATTCCCAGATTTCGAGAAATCGCCTGATCAGTGTCTTGCCGATGGCGGTTCGATCGATCACCCGCAGTGCCGGCAATTTCAGGTCGACGACCGCCGCTCTGGCGAATAGCTCGTCCTTGCTGCGGAAATAGCGGATCACCATGGCCGGATCGATCGAGGCATGGGCGGCGACGTCGCGGATGGAGGCGCCGTCATAGCCGTGCTTGGCGAACAGCAGCCTCGCGGCTTCGAGGATCTGGGCGCGGGTGCGGTCCGACTTGCTGGTTTTCTTCTGCTGATTCTCGCTCATGAAATCCATATGCCAACGGCTGTTGACAAATGCAATGGCTTCGGCTAGAAAGTCAACATGTGTTGATAAATGGAGAGCGAAAATGTTGCCTGATGCAACGGAAGTCCTGATTATCGGCGCCGGCCCGACCGGCTTGGCGCTGTCCATCGTGCTGCACCAGGCCGGGGTCGACCATATTCTGATCGACAGGCTTGGGGAGGGCCTTCAGACCTCGCGGGCCGGCGTCATCCACGCTCATACGCTGGAAGCGCTGGAGCCGCTGGGCGTCACGCAGCGGCTGAGCGAACTTGCCCTGAAGCTGCATAATTTCGCCATCCGCGACCGCAACCGGACACTGCTCAAGCTCGATTTCGGAAAGCTTCCGTCGAGGCATCCCTATCTGATGATGCTGCCTCAGAATCTCACCGAGCAGGTGTTTGCTGAGCGGATTACGGCCCTGGGCGGCGTGATCCACCGCATGGTCGAGGCCAAAGCGGTGGTTCAGGACACTGACGGTGCGCGCGTGACGGTGGTCGAAAACGGCCGCGAGAAGATCATATCGACACATTACGTCGTTGGCGGCGACGGCATGCACAGCCTGGTGCGCAACTCGGCCAGCATCGAGTTCGACGGCGCGGCCTATGAGGCGTCGTTCGTTCTCGCCGACGTTCGTCTCGACTGGCCGGTTGGGCCAACCGAAGTGTCGCTGTTCTTTGCGCCAGCCGGACTGGTGGTGGTGGCGCCGCTCCCAGATGGATCGTACCGCGTCGTCGCGACAATGGACGATGCACCGGAAAAACCCGCAGTCGCAGACATACAGGTGCTGCTCGACAGCCGTGGACCGAGCAAAGAAAGAACCCGCGTGCTCGACCTGTCGTGGAGCTCGCGGTTTCGCGTGCATCACCGCCTGGTCCGGTCATACCGCAAGGGCCGGTTGTTCCTGATGGGCGATGCCGCGCACGTGCACAGTCCGGCGGGAGGGCAAGGCATGAATACCGGCATCGTCGACGCGGTCGTGCTTGGCCAATTGCTTGGCGACGTGGTGAACGGCGTGCGCCCCGAAGCGGAGCTCGAACTCTATGAAACGCTGCGACGCCCGGCAGCCCAAGAGGTGCTTGACCTGGCTGGCATGATGACCGTCATGGCGCTTACCCGCAGTCCGGTGAAGCGGTTCGTTCGCAACCTCGTACTATCGGTGCTGAACCTCACACCACTCCTGAAGCGCCGCATCGCATTGAAGCTGTCGGGCCTCAGTCGGGCGCCGCTTGCCCGTCTGCCGGCACCCGCGCGGGAGGCAGGTTCAATTACCCGAACCCAGCCTGAAGCCAGCCCAGCGCTGAAGCTTGCCGCGTGACAGCCCGGTTATCTGCCCGTACCTGCTGTCGGGCCGGTACGGGGGCATCCGCGACATCCCAAGCCTCAGCTGATGTACTGCCCGCCATTGGCTGATATGGTCGAGCCGGTGATGAAACCGGCGTCGTCGGACGCGAGGAAGACGACGCAGCGCGCGATCTCCTCCGGCTCGCCGAGACGGCCGACCGGGATGTGCGGGATGACACGCTCGTTGAGCACCTTCTCGTCCATCGCCTTGACCATCTCGGTGGCGATATAGCCGGGGCAGATGACGTTGACTGTGATGCCGGCGCGCGCGCCTTCCTGGGCCAGTGCCTTGGTGAAGCCGATGTCGCCGGCCTTCGAAGCCGAATAATTGACCTGGCCGACCTGGCCTTTCTGGCCGTTGATCGAGGAGATGGTGATGATGCGGCCGAACTTGCGGTCGCGCATTCCACCCCACAACGGATGCGTCATGTTGAAGACGCCGGAAAGATTGGTGTCGAGGACCTCTTTCCATTGCTCGCGCGTCATCTTGTGGAACATCGCGTCGCGGGTGATGCCGGCATTGTTGACCAGCACCGAGACGGGACCGAGATCGGCCTCTATCTGTTTGATGCCGGCAGTGCAGGCTTCATAGTCGGCGACCGACCATTTATAGACCGGGATGCCGGTTGCTGCCTTGAACTTTGCCGCCGCATCCTCATTGCCCGCGTAGTTCGCGGCCACCGAATAGCCGGCGCTTTTCAAGGCGACCGATATCGCCGCGCCGATGCCGCGCGACCCGCCTGTGACGATTGCAACCTTTGTCATGTGTCCTCCCGGGAAATGCAGATGACTGCGCGTTGAAGCGGTGGGGTTTGCCCTCTATTCCCTACTCGCTTTGCGCCAGTATCCTACTCGTATCGCCTATCTCATCACAATGCTTCCACGCACATGGCAACGCCCATACCGCCGCCGATGCACAGCGTGGCAAGACCTTTCTTGGCACTTCTGCGGCGCATCTCGTAGACCAGCGTGTTGAAAATGCGGGCGCCCGAGGCGCCGACCGGATGGCCGATGGCGATGGCGCCGCCATTGACGTTGACGATCGACGGGTCCCAGCCCATGTCCTTGTTGACGGCGCAGGCCTGCGCGGCGAAGGCCTCGTTGGCTTCGACCAAATCGAGGTCGCCGACCGACCAGCCGGCCTTGGCCAGCGCCTTGCGCGAGGAGGGGATCGGTCCCGTCCCCATGATTTGCGGGTCGACGCCGGCGGTCGCCCAGGAAACGATACGCACCAGAGGTGTGATGCCGCGCCTTGCGGCTTCCGCTTCGGTCATCAGCACCACGGCTGCGGCGCCGTCGTTGATGCCCGAGGCATTGGCTGCTGTTACCGTGCCTTCCTTGTCGAACGCCGGCTTGAGTTTGGTCATGGCATCGATTGTGGCGCCGTGGCGGATGTATTCATCCTGGTCGACGACGGTGTCGCCCTTCCTGCCCTTGACTGTGAAGGCAACGATCTCGTCCTTGAATTTTCCGGCTTTCTGCGCGGCCTCGGCCTTGTTCTGGGAAGCCAGTGCGAACTGGTCCTGGTCGTCGCGGGTAATCTGGAACTGGCGAGCGACGTTCTCCGCGGTGTTGCCCATATGATAGCCGTAGAAGGCATCGGTCAGGCCGTCCTTGATCATGGTGTCGATCAGCTTGAAGTCGCCCATCTTGACGCCACCGCGCAGATGTTGCGCATGCGGAGCCATCGACATCGATTCCTGGCCGCCGGCAACGATGATCCTCGCGTCGCCCTGGGCGATCTGTTGCATGCCGAGCGCGATGGCCCGCAAGCCCGAGCCACAAAGCTGGTTCAGGCCCCAGGAGGTAGCCTCCTGCGGCACGCCGGCGGCCATAGCCGCCTGCCGCGCCGGGTTCTGCCCTTGGGCCGCGGTCAGGATCTGGCCGAGAATGACCTCGTCCACCTCCTTGCCCTCGACGCCGGCACGGACAAGCGCTTCCCTGACGGCGACCGCACCCAATTCATGGGCTGGCGTGTTGGCGAAGGCGCCGTTGAAGGAGCCGACAGGCGTGCGCGCTGCACTGGCGACAACGATGGCGTTGGAAGCGGACATGTTCTTCTCCAGGCTTTCGGGGAACGATTTCGGGTGCCGTCGGGGACTTTTCTTGCCCTTTCCACAACCCGAGTCAAACCCGAAATGGGCATGGCGTCCGACTGCCGCAAGCAGCCCGCCCGTCGCTGCAACGGCGGCCCGTCCGTGCTGCGCAGCATAAAATGTTCCCGCACTGCACAAACTGCTTGGATTCATGACACTTTTGCGCATATCCTTTAAAAAGGCGCAATCGTTACCGGCGGCTTACTTAAGCTGCCCGGTGTCCGGGGAGGATGCAGATGGCCGCAAAAGACGAACCTATTGTTATCAAGAAATATGCCAATCGCCGTCTCTACAATACGGGCACCAGCACCTATGTGACGCTCGAGGATCTCGCTGAAATGGTCAAAAAAGGCGAGGACTTTACTGTCCAGGACGCCAAGACCGGTGACGACATCACGCATCCGGTGCTGACCCAGATCATCTTCGAGCTGGAGAACAAGGACGGGCAGAACATGCTGCCGATCCCGTTCCTCCGTCAGCTCATCGCCTATTACGGCGACCAGATGCAGATGATCGTGCCGAGCTTTCTCGAGCAGTCGATGCTGGCCTTCTCTAAGGAGCAGGAACGCTTTCGCGAGCAGATGAAAGATGCGCTCGGCAAGTCGCCGATGGACATGATGAAGATCGCCACGCCGATCAAGGTGCTGGAGGAGCAGGCGCGGCGCAACATGGAAATGTTCCAGAACGCCATGCGGCTGTTCACACCGTTCCCGCCTGCGGGCTCTGCGCCGGCAGCAGCGCCGGCCGAACCGGCCAGGAAGGAAACACCGGAAAAACCCGACGACCTTCAGGAACTGAAGGAGCAGATCGCCGCGATGCAGCGCAAGCTCGACACGATGTCCTGATTGCCGGCTGGCGAAGTGCCGGCCGAAACTTCCTTCAGCAGACCGTGTGATAAAACATCTTCGTCTCGAAAGGCGGAGATGTCATCCATGTTATGCCTCGTGGCATGCTCTATTTCGTGGTCACCGTCACCAGAGCGGTAACAGGTTTGCCGTCTACTAGAATGGGCCGGTGATGATCATCGGCAAGAAGCACGCCGATTACGTGTCTGCCGGCGGCATTCGGGCAATGGCCGAAACGGGCCTTGATAAGGTCACCGCCAAAGTCGCTGTTCATGCTGTTGTACGGCTTGCCGGGGATGTTGCAGGTGTCTCCGTCGGGATCGATCTTCATATGCACGTGGCCGCATTGGCTGATTTCCCCACACTCACCCGCAGGGAGCAGCCTGAAGTTGCTCCTGACGACGACGCCTATCGCCTTCTCAGGAGCATTGCCCAGTTCGACAACTGAACCGGCGGTCGGCCAGGCGATTTCCAGGGTGGGCCGATCCTCGGCCTCGGCAGACACGAGCGACAATAAGGAGAAAGCGAGGGCAGTCGTTGCGGTGATGCGAAACATGGTAACCTCCGTTGCGATGTAAACATTGATTACATACGCAGGGCTCGAACGCAAGGGAAATAATCAGTGTTTACATTCCGCTCTCGTGCTATTTGGCTGAGATGACCAAGACAACTGATTCCGACGAAGCCGGACATGCCAAGCGATACCATCACGGCAATCTTGTCGAGGCCTTGATCACGGCAACCGTGGAGATCATCGAGGAACGGGGAGCCGAGCATGTCTCCGTACGCGAAGCCGCAAAACGTGCTGGCGTTTCACCCGGCGCACCATTCCGGCATTTTCGATCGAAAACAGCGTTGCTAACCGCGGTCGCCGAACAAGCCATGGATCGGCTGACAGAGGCTGTTGCCAAGGCGCAGTCGAAAATCGGCAGCGCAGATCCCATTGAGGCTTTCGAAGCAATCGGACAAGGCTATCTGGAATGGGCAATTACCAACCCCACGCATTTCCAGATCATCAGTTCCAGAACACTAATTGATTTTGAAGCGTCGGACAGCCTTCGTCATCAGAATGAGGCTATTCGGCGGAGGATGATCGACTTGCTGACGCAAGCGCAACAACACGGTCGGCTTGCTCCCGACATCGACTTTGATCATCTTGTGCTTGCCGCGCGTGCACTCGTGTATGGGTTGGCACGCATGGCGCTCGATGGTCATTTCCGGGAATGGCATCCGTCCGAGCCGCCAGCCCTGGCCGCGCAGCGGGCTCTCCGACTTTTCATGAGCCGTATGACCATTCTATCTAAAGCTTAAATCCGCCAGCACCCAAAAAAGGGCCCGGGATTGCGCCGCCAGCTAATGGAACTCCGGCAGCGGTCCCTGGTAGCGGGCGCGTGGCCGGATCAGGCCGTTGCTTGTCACCTGTTCCACGGCATGCGCGGCCCAGCCGACGCTGCGGCCGAGCGCAAACAGACGGAACGGCGCATCGGACGGCAAGCGGAGGCTGCGCGTCAGCGCAGCCAAGGCGAAATCGACGTTCGGGCGCATGCCCGTTGCCGCAAAGGCCGCATCGCAAAGCCGCAGCAGCCCATCATCGACATCGATAGCGGCCAGCAAAGGTTCGGCGCGCGGATCGCCTTCGGGATAAAGCGGATGGCCAAATCCGGGCAGTGGCATGTCGTGACCGAGCCAGCGTCCGACGGCCGCCTCCGGCCCCAATCTCTGCGCATCCTCACCCAATATCATGACGGCCTCCGCGGCGGCGCCATGGCGCGGACCGGAGAGCGTGGCGAGGCCGGCAAGCAGGCAGGCCGAAACAGGTGCGCCGGTGGACGCGGCGACCCGTGCGGCGAAGGTCGATGCGTTCAATTCGTGATCGGCCAACAGTACGAGCGAGCGGCGGATCAAGTCTGCGCCGGCCGCATCGAGCGACCATCCCCGCGCCAGCCTTTCGTGCACGGCACCGGTTCCGGGAATCGCGCCGAGCGCCTGGGCCAGGGCGGCGATGGCGCCGGCCGCATCGTGGTTGAGCGAAGCTGATCGGCGGCCGAGCGAAGGCCGGCCCTTGGCCGCCAACGCGGCCAATTCCACGAAGGCGGCTGGCCGGCCAGTTGCGCCGTTGCCGTGGCGGCTCGCCGAGACAAACGACACTGGTGCGTCAGATGCCCAAAGCAGGTTTGCCGTCTGCTCCAGTGTGGCAGCCTCGCAGAGTGCAACCGCATCCTGGCCGCGATAGACGAGGCGGCCGTGCAAAACGGTCGAGATCGTGGTGGCGATCGCCGGCTCACCCCAGGCAATTGCACTTTCGGCGATGGCCTGGGGATTTCGGCCGCGCGCCCGGCGGCTCGCCAGCGCCGCGATGTCGTCGGCGCGATACTGGCTACGGCGTGGATCCGCCCGGTCCGGCCGCATGCCGATGCGCCCGCGGCTGACATAGGCATAGAGCGTCTGGGCGCGCACCTTGAGACGCTCCAGGGCCTCGTCCCGCGTCAGCCACTCCGTCATGTCAGTCCTGTCATGTTGATTCTGTTGATCAAGATTGATGATCCAGTCGCCAACCCTTATTTACCGCGCGGAAAGGGTCAAGGAGAAAACCAATGGCGAATGGGCTCGATGATGTGGTGGCGGCGGAAACGGTGCTCTCCGATGTTGACGGTCTTGGCGGCCGCCTGACCATCCGGGGCCATTCGTTGCCCGAACTGGCAGGCCGCTGGAAATACGCCGAGGTGGTCCATCTGCTGTTCGACGGCTTTTTCGACGATCTTCCCGGCGACAAGGAACTGGCGAACGCGATCGGTCGGGCGCGCAGCGAAGTGTTCGAGCAGATCGAACCCTTGCTGCCGTTTCTCGCATCCCTCGATATCTTCAGCGCGATGCGCGCCGGCATTGCGCTGCTGCCGGACGGCGGCAAATTGCCGGACGCGCTGCGGCTGGTTGCGGCACCTGCCGTGCTGACGCCGGCCTTGCTGCGCTTGCAGCGCGGCGAAAGCCCGATTGCGCCTGATAGCAAGGCCGATCATGCCGCCGACATGCTGCGGATGCTGACTGGCATTGCGGCCTCGCCCAAATTGGCGAAGGCGCTCGATGCCTATCTCGTGACGGTTTGCGACCATGGCCTCAACGCATCGACCTTCGCCGCGCGCGTGGTCGCTTCGACGCAGGCCGGGCTTACTTCGGCGGTGCTGGCCGGGCTCGGAGCGCTCAAGGGGCCGCTGCATGGCGGCGCCCCAGGTCCGGTGATCGAGATGCTGGATGCGATCGAGGCGCATGGCGACGCCGCCGGCTGGCTGCGTGACGAGATCGGGCGCGGCCGCCGCATCATGGGCTTCGGGCATCGCATCTACCGCGTGCGCGATCCGCGTGCCGACGTGCTGAAAGCGGTGGTGCGGCAACTCGGCGCCAAGGGCGAAGCCGGCCACCGGCTGGCGTTTGCCGAGAGCGTGGAGCAAGCGGCGCTCGAAGTGCTTCGCATCGCCAAGCCGTCGCGCTCGCTCCAGACCAATGTCGAGTTCTTCACAGCACTTCTGCTGGAAGCGGCGGGCTTTCCGAAAGAGGCGTTCACCAATGTCTTTGCTGCCGGGCGCGTCGCCGGCTGGATTGCCCATGCGCGCGAGCAGCAGACGAGCGGACGGCTGATCCGGCCGCAGTCGCGCTATATCGGGCCGGTCCCAGACCTCGTCGCCTGAGGATTTTTCCCTCGCATACTTGCGGAAACCGGTCGCAATAGCCGGTGCCGGACACCTCTCTCGTCGAGATAAGAGAGGTCCTCATGACAAAAATTTCATGTCATTGCTCCACACATCCGCTGTTCTTGGATGGCAGAGAACCTATATGCTGCAGTGCAACATGGTTCCGCGGGAACCCACTTCAAAGGAATAGCCAGCCTTGACTACCAGAAAAACCGCCATCGTCACGGGTTCTACCTCGGGCATCGGCCTGGCCATTGCCCACGCGCTCGCGGCCGAAGGCTGCAACCTCGTCGTCAATTCCTTTTCCGATACCGCAGACGACCACGCCATCGCAGACGCGATCGCGAAGCACCACAAGGTGAGGACCGCCTATGTCAAAGCCGACATGTCAAAGCCGGCCGAGTGCCGGGCTTTGGTGGCGAAGGCAGCCGAGGCATTCGGCTCGGTCGACATCCTGATCAACAATGCCGGCATCCAGCATGTCGCGCCGGTGGAAAGCTTCCCGATCGAGAAGTGGGATGCGATCATCGCCATCAACCTGTCGTCGGCCTTCCATACCATCGCCGCCGCCATCCCGTTGATGAAACAGGCCGGTGGCGGCCGGATCGTCAACGTCGCCTCGGCCCACGGCTTGGTCGCGTCGCCGTTCAAGTCGGCCTACGTCTCGGCCAAGCATGGCATTATGGGCTTGACCAAGACTGTCGCCCTGGAGCTGGCGCGCGACAAGATCACCTGCAATGCCATTTGTCCGGGTTATGTGCTGACGCCGCTGGTCGAGGCGCAGATCCCCGACCAGATGAAGGCCAACAAGATGGACCGCGAGACGGTGGTCCGCGAGGTCATGCTCGAAAAGCAGCCGACCAAGGAGTTCGTTACCGTCGAGCAGGTTGCGGTGGCGGCAGTGTTCCTATGCTCGGATGCGGCGGCGCAGATCAACGGCACGCACATCTCTGTCGATGGCGGCTGGACCGCTCAGTGAGCCATCCAGCGGTGAAGGGCCACGCCATGCCGAAGAACGGCAAGGTGGAAGAGCCAAAGAAGATCAACATCGCGCTGCAAGGCGGCGGCTCGCACGGGGCGTTTTCCTGGGGCGTGCTCGATCGGCTGCTGGAGGACGGGCGCCTCGATATAACGGCGGTTTCGGGCACCAGCGCCGGCGCCATGAATGCCGTGGCGCTGGCCGACGGCTTTGTCCGCGGCGGCGTCGAGGGTGCGCGGCGGAAGCTCGACGATTTCTGGCGTGCGGTGGCGGCAAAGGGCCGCTTCAGCCCGGTGCAGCGCATGCCTTGGGACGTCGCCTGGGGCAATTGGTCGATCGAGAACACGCCCGGCTATTTCCTGTTCGATACGATGTCTCGGGTATTTTCGCCCTATGTCGCCAATCCGCTCGCCATCAATCCGCTGCGCGACGTGGTCGAACGTGAGATCGATTTCGACAATGTGCGCGCCTGCAAGTCGATTGAACTGTTCATTTCCGCTACCAATGTCGAGACCGGCCAGTTGCGGGTCTTCTCTGACGGCGAGATCGACCTCGACACGGTGATGGCGTCGGCCTGCTTGCCGCAATTGTTCCGTGCCGTCGAGATCAAGGGCGTGCCCTATTGGGATGGCGGTTATGGCGGCAACCCAGCACTGTTCCCGTTCTTCAAGACGGCGGCCACCGAGGACGTGCTTTTGGTTCAGATCAATCCGGTGGTCCGCGAGGGGACGCCGAAGAGCGCCAATGAGATTCAAAACCGCATCGACGAGATCACCTTCAATGCCGGGCTGTTGCGCGAATTCCGCTCGATCGCCTTCGTCAAGGAATTGATCGCCGCCGGCCGACTGCCGCACGGCGAATATCGCGACATACGCATGCACCGCATCGATGCCGACGAAGCGTTCAAGGATTTGTCGGCATCGTCCAAGGTCAATGCCGAATGGGCGTTCCTTGCTTATCTGCGCGACCTCGGCCGCACCGCGGCCAGTGACTGGCTGGAAGAAAACTACGACGCCGTCGGCAAGCGGCCGACGATCGATCTGTCCGGCGAGCTCGATGACGGCCTGAAGCCGGTACGCGGGCCCGCGCCGGGCCGGCGGGTCAAGGAGTTTCTTGCGGCGCACAAGCAGCCCGAGGCCGCCCGCCGTCCGGCCTAGAACGGTTAATCGTTTCGGAAACGCCGAACCGCTCTATCTTTTTCTTTTGTTTTGACGCAATTCCGGACGGAAACCGTTTCACACTTTTCCTGGAATTGCTCTTGCTCCTCCGCAAAGCAGATGACATCGCAATCTGTCCAATCATCCTGACACTTGCTGCCATACCGCTGTTTTGGCGATCAACAGCCGATGCTGCAGCCGCATCTTTGCGGACAAAGCAACAATCCATCAACTTTTCTGACTATATTGCGCCGCAACTTTGAGGTAGAAGCGCGCTTCGCCGATCACGGCAATTTGAATACGGCCTCGCGCGCACCCATATCGGCGACGCGCCCCAAGTAGAAGATGCGGCCTGGCCGAACCCCGCGCACTGGAAAAATAACGATGCCGAAATTCAGGTTTCACAAGCTTGCAGCCATTGTTGTGCTCATCGGTTTCGCCGGCTGGATGGCGACAGGCGAGTTCTCGTCCGTCGGCAGCGCGTCCGCCGACAACAAGCCCAAGGCAGGAGAGGTCGAGCAGCCCAAGACAGCCGACGCAGGCAAGCCCCAAACTGGCGAACAGGGGGCTGCCAAGCCGGGGACTGCCGAGGCGGAACAGCCCAAGGCGCCGTTACGTACGGTCGCGGTCATAACCCCGCCGCGGCGCACCTATGCACGCGCTATCCGCATTTCCGGACTGACCGAAGCCGACAAGCGCGCCGTCCTGGCGACACGCGTCGCCGGCGTCATCGACAAGCTGCCGGTCAAGCAGGGTCAGCACGTCAAGACCGGCGACCTGATCCTGATGCTTGCCGCCGAGGAAAAAATCTCGGCGGTCGACAATGCCAAGCAGCTTGTCGTGCAGCGTGAGGCAGAGCTGGCTGCTGCCCTGCGGCTGATGAAAACCGGCAATCTGCCCAAGTTGCAGCTCGATACAGCCCGCTCCAACCTGACGCTGGCCAAGTCGCAACTGGACGCAGCGCAAGCCGAACTCGACCGCAACGAGGTGAAGGCGCCCTTCGACGGCGTTATCGACCGGGTGCCGGTGGAGCTTGGCAGTTCCGTGATGCAGGGCGGCGAGGTGGCTACTATTCTCAGCCTCGACCCGGTGATTGCGCGCGGCGAGGTCAGCGAACGCGATCTCGGCTATCTGAAGATCGGTGACAAGGCGAATGTGCGTCTGGTCAGCGGCCAGAACGTCGAGGGCATCGTGCGCTACATCAGCCGGGATGCATCTTCGGCAACCCGTACCTTCCGGGTCGAAGTCGCCATCCCGAATGCAGATGGTTCCGTACCGGCCGGCATGACGGCCGAAATCGCGCTCAGCGCCCAGCCGACCGACGCCGTCATGCTGCCGCGCTCGGTGGTGACGCTCGGCGACAAGGGCGACCTCGGCATCCGCGCCGTCGACAAGGACGACAAGGTCGTGTTCTTCCCGATCGACCTGGTCGACGACACGCCGACCGGCCTGGTGCTCGGCGGCATTCCGGCCGACGCCCGCATCATCGTCGCCGGCCAGGAGCTGGTGAAGGAAGGCGAAGTGGTCAAGCCGGTCGAAGCGGACCAGGCGACCATCCAAAAGCTGTTGGGCGAAGCGACGACCGGGACGCAGTAATCATGGACATCGTCAAACTTGCAATCAGCAATGCCCGGCTGACCATTTCGGTCCTGGTCTTTCTCATCCTTGCCGGTGCGGTTGCTTACCAGTCGACGCCGAAGGAAGCGGAACCGGACGTTCCGATTCCGATGATGTATGTCAGCCTGATCTACCAGGGCATCTCGCCGGAAGATTCCGAGCGCCTCTTGCTGCGGCCGATGGAAGCCAAGCTGAAGAGCCTGAAGGGCCTCAAGGAGATGCGCTCGGCCGCCTTCCAGGGCGGCGGTTATGTGCTGGTCGAATTCCAGCCACAGACGGATCTCGCCACCGCGCTGCAGGACACGCGCAGCAAGGTGCAGGACGGCAAGGCCGACCTGCCGCAAGCGGCCGAGGAGCCCGTGGTCTCAGAGGTCAACATCTCCGAGTTCCCCGTCCTGGTCGTGACGCTGTCGGGCGAGGTGCCCGAGCGCGTGCTGACGGCGGCGGCGCGCGAGTTGCGCGACCGCATCGAGGAAGTGCCTGGCGTGCTCGAGGGCTCGCTGCAGGGTGCGCGCGACGACCTCGTCGAAGTGGTCATCGATCCGATGAAGCTGTCTTCCTACGGGCTGCAGCTCGACCAGTTGATCGGTGCGGTCGGCGCTTCCAACAGTCTTGTCGCCGCCGGCAATATCGAAGGGTCCGAGGGCAAATACGCAGTCAAGGTGCCGTCGCTTATCGAGACGCCAGAGGATGTGGCGGCGCTTCCGGTCGTCGCCGGACCCAATGCCGTGGTGCAGGCCAAGGATATCGCCACCATCCGCTCGACCTTCAAGGACGCCGAGACGGTTACCCGCCTCGACGGCAAGCCGGCGATTGCCATCGAGGTGAAGAAGCGCATCGGCTCCAACCTGATCGATACGATTGGCAAGGTCAGGGAGGTGTCCGACGCCTTCATCAAGACGATGCCGGAGGGCATGCACGTCACCTACACGCAAGACAAGTCCGTTTTCGTGAACCAGTTGCTCGGCGACCTGCAGAACCACGTGATGATCGCCGTCATCCTGGTGTTCATCGTTATCCTCTACGCGCTGTCCGGCCGTGCCTCGCTGCTGATCGGATTGGCCATCCCCTCGTCCTTCCTGATCGGCATCCTGTTGTTGGCGATGATGGGCTACACGATCAACATGATCGTGCTGTTCAGCCTCATCCTCGCGGTCGGCATGCTGGTCGACGACGCCATCATCGTCACAGAATTCGCCGAGCGTCGCATGAGCGAGGGCATGCCGAAGCAAGAGGCGTTCGCGCTTGCCGCCAAGCGCATGGCCGGCCCGGTCATCGCGGCGACGATGACGCGCATTGCCGCCTTCTCGCCGCTGTTGTTCTGGCCGGGCATCATCGGCGACTTCATGAAATATATGCCGATCACGCTGATCGTGACGCTCTCGGCCTCGATGCTCTATGCGCTGGTTTTCGCGCCGACGCTGGGCGCGATATTTGCCAAGGCGCCGGCCCATCACCCCGACGACAATCGCGACGGCTGGTACATGGCCGTGGTCAAGCAGGCGGTGCACTATCCCATCACCGTGCTTGTCCTCACTGTGGCGCTGTTGTTCGGCGTCGGCTACGCCTATTCGAAATTCGGCGCCGGCGTCGAATTCTTCCCGAATGTCGAACCTGACTACGGCCTGCTCTATGTCCACGCCCGCGGCAATCTTTCGCTTGCCGAAATGGATGCGGCCACCAAGACGGCAGAAAATCGGCTGCTCGGTTGGCCGGGCGTGAAGTCCGTCTATACGCGTGTAGGCAAGACGCAGGGCGGCGGCCAGGACGTTCCGGAAGACGTGGTCGGCGTGATCCAGTACGAATTCGTCGACTGGCGCGAGCGCAAATCGGCGAACTCAATTCTGGACGAACTGCGCGGCGTGATGGCCGGCATTCCCGGTGTCGACGTCGAGGTTCGCGTGCCGGAAGCCGGCCCGCCCACCGGCAAGCCGATCCAGATCAGGCTTTCGGCCGTCGATCCGAAGGGCCTTGACGACAAGGCCCGCGCCGTCGCCGCGCGCATTGCCAAGGTGCCCGGCGTCATCGATATTTCCGATGGTCTGGCGCCGCCCGGGGTCGACTGGGCGCTCGAGGTCGATCGCGCAAAGGCGGCGCAGTACGGCATCAGTCCGACCGCGGTCGGGACGGTCGTGCAATTGGTGACCAACGGGCTGAAGCTCAGCGAGTACCGGCCCGCCGGCGCCGACGATGCGGTGGACATCAGGCTGCGCCTGCCCGAGGATCGGCGCACGCTGTCGACGCTCGACGAACTCAGGGTGCAGACCGCGCAAGGCTCGGTGCCGATCTCGAACTTCGTCGTGCGCAAGCCGGAGCCGACGGTCGGTATCCTCAACCGCATCGACGGCGCGCGCACGGTGGTCGTCCAGGCCAACGTCGCTGCCGGCGCCCAGGTGGCTGCCGTCCAGCAGGAGGTCACCAAAGCTGTCGCCGACATGAACCTCGGCAGCGGCATTCGCTGGAAGCTTGCCGGTTCGAATGAGGACAGTGCGGAGGCTGGTGCCTTCCTCAGCAAAGCCTTCGGTGCGGCGATCTTCCTGATCTTCATCGTGCTTCTGGCGCAGTTCAACAAGTTCACCAGCGTCTGGCTGGTGCTGTCCTGCGTGGTCATGGCGACGATCGGCGTGTTCCTGGGGCTGCTGCTGACGGGAGAGGCATTTGGCATCGTCATGTCGGGCATCGGTGTCATTGCGCTGGCCGGCGTAGTGGTGAACAACAACATCGTGCTGATCGACACCTATGACCGGTTGCGCGAAGAGGGCTGGGACAAATACGAAGCCGTTCTGCAGACCTGCCGCGAACGTGCCCGCCCGGTGGTGCTGACGGCAGTGTCGGCGATCCTCGGCGTGCTGCCGATCGCTTTCGGCCTCGGCCTCGAAATCTTCCACCACGAGACGACGATCAACGCGCCGTCGACGCAATGGTGGATTTCGCTGTCTTCGGCTATCGTCTTCGGGCTGTCCTTCGCCACCGTGCTGACGCTGGTGGTGACGCCGTCGATGCTGATGGTGTTCACGCGCGCCAAGGTCAAACCCGGTGCGCGCCGTGGCTGGTTCAGTAGCCTGTTGGGGCGTCGCAAGGCCGACATCCCGTCGAAAGGCCTGGACGCCGATCTGGGCGCCGAGCCGGCGATCGCCTTCCCGAAGGCCGCCGAATAGAGTCCGATTGCTGCCCTGATCAAGCAAAGGCCGCCCGGGAACAATGGGCGGCCTTCTGCATTGTTTCGTCATTGCAACCTCAAAGCGAGGATTTTCTGATGACGATCAGCACCATTCTCATCATTATTCTTATTCTTATCCTGATCGGCGCGGTTCCGGCGTGGCCGCATTCTCGGTCCTGGGGTTACGGCCCATCGGGCATCGTCGGCGTCATCCTGATCGTTGTCTTGGTGCTGCTGTTGATGGGCCGGATCTGAGCGCAATCATTGGTCCGGACAAGCGGCGGATGACCGTCAGACCATCCGTCTTTTTCAACTTCCTTATTGGGCAGCTTGCTGCACCGGCTTGGTTGTGGCGACGCCGATATCCTCAAGCGCTTCCGATACTGCATCTTCCAGCGGCGTGTGCGGGATCGTACCGATAATGCCTTCCAGCCGGGCTGAAGCCAGCCGGTGCGGCTCGAAGCGGAGATAGGACATCGAAACGATCTCGCGCCACATCGCCACGAACGGGCTGCCGGCGCGCAGCACCCACCACGGCATCTTCGTCAGCTTCAGCGCGTGCCCGAGCGCCTTCTCCGCGGCCGCCTTGATGTCCAGATCGGTCACCGCATGGCCAGGAAAATTCAGCGCCTCGTATGAGCCGAGCTTGTCGAGATTGTCAGCCAGCCCGACGAAGGTCTTGGCCAGGTCGGGCAGATAGGCCCATTCATGCACGAGATCGACCGGTCCCGGTGCCGTATAGATACCCTTGGTCATCTTGGCGGCGACAACCAGATCGAACCACGATCCGCTGCCGGTGCCGCCGAAGAAATCACCGGCGCGCAGCAGGATCGTGCGCACCCGACCCGCGTCCGCCTCGCGGCGAAACAGATCTTCCATGGCGACGCGGATGCGGCCCTTTTCCGTCGTCGGGCGAAACGGCGTGTCTTCGGCGATCACCGCCGGCATCGGCGAGCCGTAATTGTAGACGGTGCCCGGGAAGAGATGCAGTGCGCCGTTCGCCCGGCAGGCAGCCATGACGTTCTCCGCCATCGGCAGACACTTGCCCCAGTCGGTGTAGAGCGGGTTGAGGCCGTTGAAGATGATGTCGACGCCTTCGGTGGCGCGGATCAGCGCGTTGCGGTCGAGCGCGTCGCCGGCGATTGCCGTGGCGCCTTTGAGCTCGGCCGGCACCTTGCCGCCGCGGGTGACGGCGCGGACATCGTAGCCGGCATCGAGGAAGGCCTTGGCCACCGCACGGCCGAGCCGGCCGTTGGCGCCGAGAATTGCGATCTTGGTCATTGTTCGTCTCCGTGTTTGTGTTGCGACCCTGTTGTGGCCTCTTCGCAAGCGAATGAAAATTGACTAAGGCTGGCGTTCTGATATTCAATTTTGAATGGATATCGATTGGAACCTGATCAAGAGTTTCGTCACGGTGGCGGAGACCGGCAGCCTGTCTGCCGCCGCGCGAAAACTTGCCGCAAGCCAGCCGACGCTCGGCCGCCACATCGCCGAGCTGGAACAGGCGCTCGGCGTCACCCTGTTCCGGCGTGGGCGGCGTGGCTATGCGCTCACGGAAGCAGGCAGCACGCTCTTTGAACAGGGTCGCGCGGTGAGCGAGCAGGCGAGCGCCTTTTCGCTGCTGGCGCTGGGATCGGTCGAGGCGATAGAGGGTACGGTGCGCATTGCCGCCAGCGAAGTGGTGGCCGCCTATGTGCTGCCGGAAATGATGGCGAGGCTTGGTTTCGAGGAGCCGGGCATCGAGGTCGAGATCGTCGCCTCGAACCAGGTCGAGAATCTGCTGCGTCGCGATGCCGATATCGCCATTCGCATGGTCAAGCCGGCGCAGAATGAACTGGTCGCGCGCAAGGTGACCGACATTCCGCTCCGCGCCTGCGCGGCAAAATCCTATCTCGACCGGCGTGGCCGTCCGCGCGAGGCCCGGGATCTCGCCGGCCATGATCTGGTCGGCTTCGATCGCAGCGATGAGATCATTCGCGGCTTTGCCCAGTTCGGCGTCCCGCTCGCCCGCAATGCCTTCCGCTTCAGGACCGATAATCAGATCGTGCTGTGGGAAGCGGTGCGGTCGGGAAACGGCATCGGCTTTGGCCAGGAGCCGCTCGCCGACCGTGATCCGCTGGTCGAGACAGTGCTGCCGGGTCTCCCGCTGCCGACGCTGCCGGTGTGGCTCGCCATGCACCGCGACGTGCGTACAAGCGTCCGCATCCGCCGCGTCGCGGATTTCCTCTACGAAGAGCTCAAGCGCTATTCAGCCGGTGCTGGCTCGGCAGCAAATTCAGCGCGGTGAGCGAGGCCGGCCATCAACAGCACGACGATCAGCAGCCCGGACAGAGCGACGAAGATCGGGCCGAAGCTCGAGTGTTCGGCGATGAAGCCGATCGCCGACGGCGCCACCAGAATGCCTGAGTAACCCATTGTGGTGACGACGCTCATGCCGGTGCCGGACGCCATGCCCTCCTGGTTGCCGCCGGCCGAAAAGATGATCGGCACCATGTTGGCAATGCCGAGACCGCAAAAGGCGAAGGCGGCAATGGCGAGCCAGGGCGAGGGAGCCAGCCCGGCCACCAGCATGCCGGCAGCAGCGGCAAGAGCCGAGGCGCGCAACGTCGTAACGGCACCGAAACGGTTGCGGACGCCATCACCAAGGAAGCGCATGACGGCCATGACACCGGAAAAGGCGGCGTAGGCCAGGCCTGCGATGGCAAGATCGGCACCGAGCTCCTGCCTGAGATACAGCGCCGCCCAGTCGAGCACCGCACCTTCGGAGATCATCGTCAGCAGCGCCATCAGCCCAACCAGATAAACCAGCGGGTTTGCCGGCAGCGCGAATTTGTGGTGCTCGGCGACTGGGTGCTTGTCCTCGGCGATCAGGTAGCGGATCGCTACGGCGATGACGGCAAAGGCAAGAGCCGTCACCACCGTCGCATGCGCGAGGTGACCGTAGTTCTGGATGGCGAAACCGCCCAAGGCGCCCCCAGCGAAACCGCCAAGGCTCCAGAAGCCGTGCGAGGACGACATAATGGCACGGGACAGCCGCCGTTCGACTGCCACTGCGTTGGCATTCATGGCGACGTCCATGCCGCCGATCGAACCGCCGAAGATGAACATGGCGATTGCCGCCAAGGGCACGTTGGGGGCCAGAGCCACAACCAACAGGCCGGAGCTGCCGGCAAGTCCGAACCAGCGCAGCACAGTGCGCGAGCCATGCTTCGAGATCAGATGGCCGCACCAGGTCATGGCGGTTACGGCCCCGGCCCCGAACAACAGGATCAACAGGCCGAGCGTGAATTTGCTGATGTCCAGCCGGGTGAGGAACACCGGGATCTGCGGCGCCCAGCTCCCGGTCAGGAAGCCATTGGCGAGGAAGATGCCGGCCACTGCCCAGCGTCCACGAATCGCGGTCTGCGTCATTTTCTGCGCGTCCATCGGGTAGAATCCGGTCCGGAAATGGCTTCGCGCGGCAAATTAGATCGATTCAATTCACAGTCAAGCGCTCTTTGCCGAAAGTGCTTGGACCAGACGCGACGTCCTCTCGCGTCGGCCAACCATCTCGGCGGTCCACTCCGAAATCCTTACGGCTCGGGATAAGGCGCGCCATCCTTGTGCACAAACCGGCCATCAGCGTTGGTGCTCATCATGTCGATGTCGGAGCAGGTGGCGACGTCGTCGGGCCAGCGCGAACCGACTTCGAGATAGATCGCCATCGCGCCCGATTTATTGATCATGTGATGGCCGTTGCCTGATCCTTTCGGAAAGGCCGCGCAATCACCGGCGCGCAGCACCGTCTCGCCGGCATCTTCGACGAGCGTCAGCTCGCCTTCAAGCACGTAAACGAATTCGTCTTCGTGCGAATGCCAGTGGCGCTGGCTCGACCAGTTGCCCGGCGGCAGGCACATGAGATTGATACCGAAGTCGGTGAGCCCGCCTGCGTTGCCCAGCCGCTGCCGCACGCGTTCGGCACAGGGTGCATCGAACGGCGGTGGATAGGATGAGCCCTTGCGTCCGGGCACGTCGGCAACGTCAATCTTAGGCACGGCGTCCTCCCTAGTGATCCCTGGGGCGCCTTGCCTCGAACTCGGCCTTCTTGGCATCGGAGGCTTCGATCTGGTTCAGTGCCTGCCACTCGGCATAGGGCATGCCGTAGATGATCTCGCGCGACTGTTCCTTGCTGAGTTCGACACCCTCGGCCTGCGCCGCATCGCGGTACCAGTTGGACAGGCAGTTGCGGCAGAAGCCGGCGAGGTTCATCAGGTCGATGTTCTGCACGTCGGAACGCTCGCGCAGATGCGCAACCAGCCGGCGGAAGGCAGCGGCTTCGAAATCGCGCTTTTGTTCGTCGCTGAGTTCGGTCATGTCTTTGGCGTCCCTTGGGCCTTCCGTCACACCGGTCCGGTGCGCGAGCCGAATATTTTCACCGCATGTATATCGGCACGTCGATCGATCGCGTCAACGATCGGCGCCAGCCGTTCGGCCCAGTCGAGGGCACCCTTAAGGTCGGCGATCAGGTCCTGGCGGATCTCGAGCAGCGCATGGGCAAATCCGTTGACGATGGCGTGCCTGAACATGGTATCGCCGCGCAGTGCGCCGTCATAGGGTTCGTTGTCGCCGACGATGAGGCTCTTGTCCTTGGCGAGCATGTCGATCAGCGGCCGCGCAACGCGATCGTCGAGATCCCATAATATGCCGACGTGCCACGGCCGCACGAAGCCCTGCATGGTCGGTGTGAAGGAATGCACCGAAAAGATGAAAGGTGCCTGCGCGGACGCTTGCGCCACCGAGGCGATCATGGCGCCGACGGCATCATGATAGGGGCGGTAAAAGCGGTCCAGACGTCTTTCGCGTTCCTCCGGCGCCATGGGATAATTTCCCGGGATGATGGTGCCGTCATAGAGCTGGCGAATCAGCGTTGGATCGTCCTCGCCGCGATTGGGATCGATCAGCAGCCGTGAAAAATTGGCAAGCACCGCCGGAACGCCGAGCAGACTTGCGAGTTCGCGGGTTACAGTCTCGACGCCGATGTCGTAGGCGATATGGCGGTCGAACTCCGCCGCTGGCAGGCCAAGGCTGCCATATTCCTCCGGCAGGTCGCGGCGAGCGTGATCGGCCAAAAGCACCATGCCGCGCTTGCGGTCGCCTTCGACGATGTCGAAAGGCGCGAAAACTGTGGATCGGGTCATCGGCGGGAAAGGTCTGTTCGCGGGCTTCCTGGGAGGGTGGTATCGTCATTCCACGAAGAGAACGCTTGCGCAATGCCGTTGTTTAGCCACGGTTTCTGCAAAAAACTGAGCGGGGGCGACCGCAAGCGCGCCGGAGCCTTCTAAATCGATTGGAATTGGACAGATCGGCGCGTTGACATGCGTACGGACTTTTCCGAAAAGGGGCGTTGAGAGATGCAAATGTGGTTCTTGAGGGGTTTCAGGATGGGTTTCGCCGGCAGGCTGCGTGTGCGCCATGCCTTGGCCATGCCGCTCCTGATACCGGCAATGGGCCTTTTCGCGGTGATCACGGCCTCGCCGGCACGGGCCGATTTCCGGGTCTGCAACGCCACGCAGAACCTGGTAGGCGTCGGCATCGGCTATCGGGCCAAGGCCGGCTGGATCACCGAAGGCTGGTGGCACATCGAAGGATCGAGCTGCAAGACGCTGATCGAGGGACCGTTGTCATCAAGGTTTTACTATCTTTATGCAGAAGACGCCGAGCGCGGCGGACGCTGGGATGGCCCGATCAACATGTGCGTGGCCGAAAAAGAGTTCAAGATCGCCGGCGTTACCGACTGCGTCGCCCGGGGCTTTCAGCGCGCCGGATTTCAGGAATATGACACGGGCGAGCAGGCAAGCTGGATGGTCCAGCTGACTGACGAGCCCGCAACGGATGGCGCTGCAGCCGCCCCGGGAACAAACAGTCAATGAGACGCAGCCGCAAGGTCAAGATCCTCGCCACCATCGGTCCGGCCTCCTCGTCCGAGGAGATGCTGAAGAAGCTGTTCGAAGCCGGCGCCGACGTGTTCCGGATCAATATGAGCCACACCGACCATGAATTGATGCGGACGCTTGTCGGCCGCATTCGTGCCGTCGAGGAGGTGGTCGGCCGGCCGATCGGCGTTCTCGCCGACCTGCAAGGGCCAAAGCTGCGCGTCGGTAAGTTCGCCAACGGCAAAGAAGTGCTGACCGTCGGCCAGACCTTCACGCTCGACGACAATCCCGAGCCCGGCAATTCGAAGAGGGTCTACCTGCCGCATCCCGAAATCCTGCGTTCGGTCGAGGCCGGTCATCGCCTGCTGATCGACGACGGCAAGCTCGAGCTCAAGGCGGTCAGCAGCAACGGCCAGGCGATCGTCTGCACCGTCGTCGCCGGCACCACCATTTCCGACAAGAAGGGCGTCAGCCTGCCCGACACCGACCTGCCGGTCGGGGCGCTGACGGAAAAGGACCGCCGGGATCTTGACGCGGTTCTGGCGACCGGCGTCGACTGGGTGGCGCTGTCCTTCGTGCAGCGGCCCGAGGACCTGGCCGAAGCGCGCAAGATCGCGCGCGGCCGGGCGCTGATCATGGCCAAGATCGAAAAGCCGCAGGCCGTCGCCCGGCTGGCCGAGATCATCGAGCTTTCGGATGCGCTGATGGTCGCCCGCGGCGATCTCGGCGTCGAGATGCCGCTCGAAGCCGTGCCTGGCATTCAGAAGCAGATCACCCGCGCCGCCCGCCGCGCCGGCAAGCCTGTGGTGGTTGCCACGCAGATGCTGGAATCGATGATCACCGCGCCGGTGCCGACCCGCGCCGAAGTCTCGGACGTCTCGATCGCCGTGTTTGAAGGCGCCGACGCGATCATGCTTTCGGCGGAGTCCGCCGCCGGCGCCTACCCGGTCGAAGCGGTGGCGATGATGAACCGGATCGCCACCAAGGTCGAAACCGACCCGACCTACGCCGGCATCATCAACGCGCAGCGCTCGGAACCGGAAGCGACCGGCGCCGACGCCATTTCGCTTGCTGCCCGCGAGATCGCCGAGACGCTGAAGCTGTCGGCCATCATCACCTACACGGCCTCGGGTACAACCGGCCTGCGCGCCGCGCGTGAGCGGCCGCAAGTGCCGATCGTCGCATTGTCGCCGATCCTCAACACGGCGCGGCGGCTGTCGCTGTTGTGGGGCACGCATTGCGTCGTTTCTCCCGATGCCATCGACCTCGACGATATGGTCGATCGCGCCTGCCGCATCGCCTTCGACGAAGGTTTCGGCAAGCCCGGCGACCGCGTCATCATCACGGCCGGCGTTCCGCTCAGGACGCCCGGTTCGACCAACATGCTGCGCATCGCCTATGTCGGATCGGAAGTCGGACGCTAATGCCGGCGGCGGCCGGCTGCATGGCGCGTCGTAAACACGGCGCCAGCCCGGCGCATCGACGGCAGTCGGGTTAGGATCGACGCCGAACTCCGCCAGCTTGCATCGGCCTGCAGCCGGCGGTTCGAAGGTCCTGTTCGACTTGAGCTGGAAGTCAGTTAAGCTAATCTCTCCTGGGAGAAAGAGGAGGGTGATCCAATGTGGATGCGCACTGATCTTCTGGAACTCCTCGGCATTGAGCACCCGATAATCCAGGCGCCGATGAGCGGCGTCACCACACCGGAACTCGCGGCGGCGGTCAGCAATGCCGGGGCACTAGGCTCGCTCGGATGCGGCATTCTGCCTGCGGCGGCTATCCGCGAGCAGCTCACGGCGACACAGCACGCCACCAATCGTCCGGTCAACGTCAACTTCTTTGCGCACCCGGCGCCGGCACGCGATGATGCGGCTGCCCAAACTATGCGCGACCGCCTTCGCGGCTGCTATGAGGAGGTCGGCCTCGGACCGGTGCCCGAGCCGGGCGAGCCCTTCCCCACCTTCGATCGTGAGCGTCTCGAAATTGTGCTTGAGCTGCGCCCGAAGGTGGTCAGCTTCCACTTCGGCCTACCCGACACCGCAATTGTGCAGCAGTTGAAAGCGGCTGGCTGTACTGTCTTGTGTTCGGCTACCACCGTCTCGGAAGCGCGCCAGCTTGAGGCAGGAGGAGTGGACGCCATTATCGCCCAGGGATACGAGGCCGGTGGGCATCGCGGCACGTTCACTGGCGACCCTGCTATCGGCACAGCCGGCACCATGGCCCTCGTACCGCAGATTGTTGATGCCGTGCGGGTGCCTGTAATTGCCGCCGGCGGTATCTTCGACGGTCGCGGCATTGCTGCCAGCTTTGCACTTGGTGCATCTGGTGTGCAGATCGGCACGGCTTTCCTGGCCTGTCCTGAAGCCAATGTGCAGCCAGTTTATCGCGCAGCATTGCGCTCGGCCAACGACGAGAGCACGTCGGTGACTCGCTGCTTCACTGGCCGCCCAGCGCGCGTGGTGCGCAACCGGTTTGTGATGGAAATGGCTGGTGAGGAAGATGCTGCGCTGGCGTTTCCGCTACAGGCGAGTCTGGTCATGCCGCTTTCGATGGCGAAGGATGAAAGCAAGCGGGCTGACTTCTTGCCCATTTGGGCCGGGCAGGGCGTTGCGAAGCTGCGGCAGATGCCGGCCGCCGCGCTTGTGGAGAAACTCGTCACGGAAGCAAGCGGCGTAGATCGGGCCTATAGGGGAGTAGGGGAGTAGGGGAGTAGGGGAGTAGGGGAGTAGGGGAGTAGGGGAGTAGGGGACAAGGGTAGAAGAGCAGTAAGTGACAAGGGTAGCTCGT
>NZ_JAMYTP010000037.1:0-43341 GCF_040322515.1 Mesorhizobium sp. M0136 | reverse complement strand
AGTCGCTCCTTCGCTCAACTGCCTCTCCAAAGAATCCTTTCTCAGCCTAAACTCAACCCCAAAATCGCCATATGCGATTCCCCTGAGTGTTGTAGGGATAGCGGACGATGGAATCGGTATTGGCGACGTAGAGATCGCTTCCCACCAGCGCCACGCCGAAGGGCGAGTTGAGGTGGTCGAGGAATACGCTGGTCAGCTCCGGCTTGCCATCGCCGTCGGCGTCGCGCAGCAGCGTAATGCGGTTGCTCGGGCCGCTGTCGCCGCCCGAGGTGACCCAGGACTCGATCCAGCCCATCACCAAATCCTTGGGCCGTTTGATCGGTTCGCCGCCAGGCGCCTTGGACTCAACCACCAGGACATCGCCATTGGGCAGCACATAAAGCGACCGCGGATGCTGCAAGCCGTTGACAAAGGCCTGGATCTGCAGCCCCTGCGCGACTGTCGGCTTTTCGTCGTTCTTCCATCCGACCACGGAAGCGAGATGCATGGGCGGGAAGAAATATTGGACCGGCTCCGGCAGTTTTGGATTCGGCCCTATCTGACTGCTGGGGTCCGGGTCGTTGCCGCTGCACGCTGCAAGAGTGATCGCCGCAGTGCAAATGAGCACGGACACCGTGATGCGCCTGGTCTGACTGATGGAGCTTGCTGCGCGTATCAATCCGCCACTCCGACGTGATGCCGGTAAACCATGGACCAGCCCAGCCAACCGGTGAAGATAAGGATGAGCACGACAACCGCCGAGAGGATCAAGCCGGTGGGAACGATGGAGGTCCATGCATCGCGAGTGTGCACGAGCATGTTGATGATGGACAACGCCAGCGCCAGCAGATTGCCGAGCACGTGCGGCCAGGCGGGGGGCTGTGCCCTTACCAGCGGATTGGCCAGGAAATCGATCAGCCCCGCGATCGCTGCAAGGCAGCCCATGATCACGCCGACGGTAACCAGCCAAGCGGAGAAGTCAGCCCACATCATCTCCGCTGTTCGCCAGTAGGCCAGATCCGTCAGCAGGGTGCCGACGAAGCAGGCGATCGGAAACGGCACCAGCATCGGATGAATAGGATGTCCCGCAATCCTGGCCGTCGAACGCGGATTGTCACCGACCATGATGCGCCATCCTTCTTGGTTCTCGTCCAGACAACCGCCTACCCGGCCTCCGGCGGCTGTTGCCGAGAGGCCGGCAGACGACCGATCGATCTGTCAGGCCCAAAAAGGGCGCTGGCTGGCTGCGCCTGCTAGGCGGCCGACTGGGTCGGCGGGTTCTGATACATCATCCAGAGTTCGATCGCCGCCAGCACGGCGACCAGAATGCCGATCACGACATGCACGGTCATTGCCGTTGTCGCTTGGAATCCAAGCACCCAGGGCGATACGAGAACCCACAGTCCGACGACCAGATTCACCCACTCTTCCCACACGGCAAATGCTGCGAGGGCGGCAACCGAAAGCACGACGATCAAGATTCCGCTGCCGAGGGCGTTCTGCGTCTGCGGGCCTGCCGCAAACGTGAAGATCCAGGGAGAGAAGAACAGAATTGCCCCAAGGATCAGGTTGGCTACGTCACAGAGCCTGGCGTTTGTCCACTGGTTCATGGCATCCTCCATAGGGAGCGTTTATGGCTCCCGAGTTCGGCAAGGTGGTGCCTGAGTTCGGCGAGATGCGCCCGAAGCCGCTCACTCCGTGTCACGGTAGTGCCCTGCCCAGCTGGAATTCCGCATCTGGCGGTACTCCAGCCAAATCCGGCTATCTAACTGAATTCCGGGCTTTATGTTCCATTCGGCACCGGCACGCCTGGATCACTTGGTGGTGATCGAGCGATCCAAAGCTGCCTGTCAGGGGGCGGCGGGGCGGCGGCGCGTAGCTCATTCTGTCTTTTTATCGAGCCGGTGAAACATTTCTTATGGATCGCAGTTCTTGGATCCAGAGGAGTTGAATAAGGGCAACTTGCTTGCACGGGAGGAGCACGGACGGCACAACTATAAATACGCTCTGCATAGAATACTTCGCAACGAGAAGCTCTCGCTTGTCTTGGTTGCCGCCGAAGCTTGTTTGAAAGACGGCGGTCGCCGCCGAAAAGATTTTCTAAATGAAAATAGCCCAGATCGCGCCGCTAACCGAATCCGTGCCGCCCCGAACCTACGGTGGAACCGAGCGAATTGTTTCGTATCTGACCGAAGAACTTGTCCGACAGGGCCACGAGGTGACGCTGTTCGCCAGCGCCGATTCTCGCACCTCAGCCAAGCTGGTGCCGTGTTGCGACGTCGCGCTGCGCCTGAACCCCAGGGTCCAGGACGGTGGTGCGCACCACGTTATGATGCTTGAACGGGTGCGCCGGCGAGCCGATGAGTTCGACGTTTTGCATTTCCACGTCGATGTTCTGCACTTCCCCATCATTCGGGATTTTGCCAGACGAACGGTTACCACGCTTCACGGCAGGCTCGACCTGCCCGATCTGGCGCAGCTTTATGCGATGTTCGACGACGTTCCCCTGGTCTCGATTTCCTTCGACCAGCGCCGGCCCGTGCCGCCAGTCAATTGGATTGGAACCGTGCATCATGGCCTGCCCCGCGATCTTCTGCCATTCCACCCGAACACCTCTGGCTATCTTGCGTTTCTCGGTCGCATCTCGCCGGAAAAGGGGCCGGAAGCGGCCATAGAGATAGCAGCGCGGGCCGGGTTTCCCCTGAAGATCGCCGCCAAGATCGACAAGGTGGACCAGTCGTTCTGGAAGGAAAGGGTCGGGCCGCAAGTGCTGCGGCATTCGAACGTGGAGTTCATTGGCGAAATCGATGAGCGGCAAAAGGCGGATTTTCTGGGCAATGCGAAAGCGCTTTTGTTCCCAATCGACTGGCCGGAACCCTTCGGGCTCGTAACGATCGAAGCAATGGCCTGCGGCACGCCGGTGGTTGCGTTCCGGCGTGGCGCCGTCCCGGAGATTATCGATGACGGTGTGTCCGGATGGATCGTGGATACCGTCGAGGAAGCTGTGGGCGCGCTCCAGCGGATAGACAGCCTCGATCGCGCACGAGTGCGGCAGACGTTCGAGAAGCGGTTCACGGTCGAGCGCATGTGCAGCGATTATGTGGCACTCTTTCGAGCACTCACGAACGGCACGGCGGGCGCAGGTGCCCCCACAAACGAACTCTCCCGAAATGTCGCGATGGTGGCTGTGCCGGGCTGAGGAACCGACAATCCACATGCAGACCACGAGGATGGCGTCAGGTGCGCCTGCAGGGTCTTATTGCCAAGCGCGGCGACTGCGCCAGAAGCCTTTGATCTGCGGCAAGCGTTCCAGAAGCTATGGTGTCCGCGAACGGTGGCAAACTGCCGCCCGGTCCGGATTGACGCGCGATACTTTCGCTGCAAAGGTAGTTTAACGACTTGTTTACCATGCGTCAGTCAGGGGTGGGGGGAATTTGGAACGGTTTTTGGGTGCGAACCGCCTTAATTGGGATGATCGGGCCGAACTGCACTCGACCGACACAACGGGCAGCTACCACATCGAGAATGTGCTGGCCGGCGGATCCAATCTCTACGAGCTGGAAACGCGCGAGGTCGGCGATATTGCCGGCAAGGATATCGTCCACCTGCAGTGTCACATCGGCCTCGATACGATCAGCCTGAAGAATCTCGGCGCAGGCAGTGTGACGGGGCTCGACTTTTCACCGGCGGCGATCGCGGCGGCGCGGGATTTTGCTGCGAAGGCAGGCACCGACGTGCGCTTCGTGGAAGCGCCACTGTTCGAAGCGGTGGAAGCGCTCGGTCGGACCTTTGACATCGCTTACGTTACATGGGGCTCGGTAAACTGGCTGGACGACGTTTTCCGTTGGGCGCGGGTGGTTGCCGACCTCCTGAGACCCGGCGGCCGTCTCTACATGGCCGAGGGCCATCCATTGATGTTTCAGTGCGATCGAAAGGCCGCGGCCCTGGAATTGAAGCACGACTGGCGAACGCCGATAGCTCGACCGCTCGCCTGGAACGAGGAACTGACCTACACCGGCGATGACCGCATCTTGAAGCATCCTCGCTATTATGAATGGATCCACCCGATCAGTGACGTGGTGAATGCGCTGATTTCAGCTGGTCTGACGCTCGATTTTCTCAATGAGCATGACACTGTTTCGTGGCAGCACTTTTCATTTGCCGTGCGGGCCGGCAAGGATATGTACGGCTTGCCAGAGAACTCTCCCAAGATACCGATGGCCTATTCCATTGGCGCGACGAAGCGCAGCATCGGCAAGATACCATACCTTGTGTCTCCCAAGGCGATCGAGGGGCACTAGTCCAGGTCGACGCTCCTGAGTACTCGGGTCGGAGCGTCGAAGTTTGCAATCGCTCGCGCTCCTCGATCTTCCGAAGGATCGCCGGCGCCAGCGCATCTCAACTCAATCAGTGGGACCATGTCAGTGGAAGTCGGCAGCTGGCTCCAACCGCTCGGGCCTGCAGCATCAGCAACGGGTCGGAAAGCGCAAAGCTCTAAGGAGCGTGAAGGTGACATTAAACATTGAAAGCTAATGTTTCCTCATCGGGTCGACCCGGGAACCTGAAATGGCACTTGAGGAATCGCCTATTGGCTTTTTTCCGCGCTAAGTTCGGCGGCATCAAGGAGGTCGTCTTTTCGTCGGCAAATATTCCGGCGGCGATCGCGCTTGTCGTCATACTTATCAGCGCCGCGTTCGCGGAGCACCAGAACAAAGTCGTCTCGGACCAGGCCGTCCGTGCGGACGTGTTGACCAAGGTCAATCTCATCCGCGCCAAGCTCGAAGGCAATATCAACGGAAACCTTCAACTCGTGCGTGGATTGGTCGCCGCCGTCGTGACCGAGCCTTATATGGGACAGCAACGCTTCGCCTCGCTGGCGAGCAATCTGTTTGGCGCCGACTCGCAATTGAACAATATTGCCGGCGCGCCCGATCTGGTCGTTTCCCTGATGTACCCGATGGAGGGTAATGAGCAGGCGATGGGCCTGGACTACCGCAAGAACGAGCGGCAGCGTGCGGCTGCGCTAAGGGCGCGAGATGAACGCAAGCTGGTGCTTGCCGGTCCCGTCGAGCTGAAGCAGGGGGGACAAGGCTTCATCGGCCGCTTTCCGGTTTTCGTGCCGAGCGCGGGCAATACGGAAAGGTTCTGGGGCATTATTTCCGCCGTTGTCGACGTGCAGCGCCTTTACAAAGCGAGCGGCATGCTTGACGACGATCTCGGGATCGACATCGCGCTGATCGGCAGGGACGCCCTCGGTCACCGAGGTGGTCAATTCTACGGCAATGAGGAGATCAGCAAAAGCGATCCGGTGACGGCTGACGTTTTGCTTCCTTCCGGCTCGTGGCAGCTCGCTGCCATTCCCAAGAACGGCTGGCCTTCGACGCCAAGTAACGCATGGTTGTTGCGCGCGATCATGGCGACGGCCGGGGCCTTGGTTGTGTTCCCTTTCCTGGTCACTGGTCGTCTGATAGGCGAAAGACAGCGCAATTATGCAGAATTGCGCCGATTGTCACGACGCCTTGAACTCGCTCTGGAAGCTTCGGCTATCGGGGTTTGGGAACACGATCTCGCGACCAACGAGCTTACATGGGATGAACGCGTCAATGAAATATATGGCAAACCAGCGGGGGAGCACCGGGGCTACACAGACTGGGCGGGAGCGATCCATCCAGATGATCTGGCTGGCGCCAACGCAGATTTCGATACGGCGGTGGCCAGCGGACGACCATATTTGTCGGAGTACCGGATTGTGCGCCCGAATGGCGAGGTCCGTCATGTCCGGTCCAAGGCGATCCTTTACCGGGCCACAAACGACACCCCAAAAATGATCGGCGCGGAATGGGACGTGACTGCCGACGTCCTGCTGAACAAGGATCTGGTTCGCGCAAAACAGCTGTCGGAGTCGAAAAATGCAGAACTCGAGTCGGCCAAGGCGCGCATAGAGCACATTGCGCTTCATGACTCGCTGACCGGCTTGCCCAACCGGCGTTACCTCGACCAGGTACTGGAAGACTACGCGGCAAACGCCAGGCGCTCAGGCGGGCGTGCGGCACTGCTTCACATCGATCTGGATCGGTTCAAGCACATCAACGATACGCTGGGCCACGCCGCCGGTGACGCGATGCTGGTTCACGCGTCGACAGTCCTCAGATCGAAGGTCGGCGACGAAGGATTCGTCGCCCGCATCGGAGGAGACGAATTCATCGTTCTGTGCGTGGTACGCGACGATACCAAGCAACTGGCGCTGCTTGCCGATCGGGTCATCAGCCAGATGCGCGAGCCCGTCTACTATCAGGGCCATCGGTGCCGTTTTGGCGTCAGCGTGGGAATCGCTGTCGACAACGGAAAAAATGTCGAAGCCAAACACCTGCTGGTGAACGCAGATATCGCGCTTTACCGAGCAAAGAGCCGTGGGCGCAATCGATACGAATTCTTCACTGACGCGATGCAAAGCGAAATCGTCGATACAAAACGGATTGCCGACGAAATTCTCGGCGGCCTCGAGCGCAACGAGTTCATCCCGTTCTACCAGCCCCAATTTGACGCAAAGACGCTCGAAATCGTTGGGGTTGAGGCGCTGGCGAGGTGGCGACATCCAGTAAAAGGTATTTTGGCGCCCGACATCTTCCTGAGGATTGCAGAAGAACTGAACGTCGTCTCGATCATCGACCAAGCCATATTGAAGCAATCGCTTTCGGATTTCGAAGAGTGGTCCACTGCAAAATTTAACATTCCACGGGTGTCTGTCAATGTCTCGGCGAGGCGCCTTCAAGACGAGGAGCTTATCAAGAGCCTGCGAGAACAAGATATCAAGAAAGGAACAGTTTCGTTCGAGCTTGTTGAGTCGATTTTCCTGGACGAGAACGACGATCTTGTCACGTGGAACATCGAGCAAATAAAAGAACTGGGGATTGACATCGAAATAGACGATTTTGGTACCGGCTACGCTTCGATGGTCAGTTTGCTGAAGTTGCAGCCGCGCCGGCTGAAGATAGATCGGCAGCTGGTCACCCCAATCGTCAAATCGCCGCAGAGAAGGCAGGTTGTCTCGTCAATCATCGAAATCGGCAAATCGCTGGGTATCGAGGTCGTGGCGGAAGGCGTCGAGACGATGCAGCACGCACGGCTACTCAAGGGCCTGGGCTGCGACATATTGCAGGGTTATGCCTTTGGCCACCCGTTCGACTCCGAGGGACTTAAGACATTTGTCCGATCGCGGCGCCTGCGCACGGCCAGCTGAGCCTCGGCGCCAGAATTTATCGAGCGACCGCCTTGACGTTGCGGTACATAGGCGCATAGCGGACAAAGCTGAAAACAACGCCAAACCTCAGATCAGCAGCAGGCCCTTCATGCTGGAGTGGCCTTTCCTGCCGATGATGATGTGGTCGTGAACGGCAATGCCAAGCGGTTTGGCCGTCTCTATGATCAGCTTGGTCATCTCGATGTCGGCGCGCGACGGCGTCGGGTCTCCCGACGGATGATTGTGCGCCAGAATGATCGCCGTGGCAGAGAGCTCCAGGGCGCGCCTGACCACCTCGCGCGGATAGACCGGTGTGTGGTCGACGGTGCCGACCTGCTGCACTTCGTCGGCGATCAGCGCGTTTTTCTTGTCGAGGAACAGGATGCGGAACTGCTCGCGCTCCTCGAAGGCCATCACCGACCGACAGTATTCGAGAACCTGCGTCCAGGTCGACAACAGCTCGCGGCCGGCGATCTCGCCGCGCGCCATGCGCTGCGCCGTTGCCGCAACCACCTTGAGGTCGAGCGCCACCGCCGGGCCGATGCCCTTCACTTCCTGCAGGCGCTCGACGGGCGCGCCGAGGACCTCGGCCAATGTACCGAAGCGTGCCAGCAAGGCCTTGGCGACCGGCTTGGTGTCGGCGCGCGGGATCAGCCGGAACAATAGAAGCTCGAGCAGTTCGTAGTCGGGGAGGGTGTTGGGACTGGCGGCGAAGCGCTCGCGCAAGCGGTCGCGATGGCCGAGATAATGCGGCTTGTCGGCGGCCACCGCCTTCGCGGGCGATCGCACCGGCCTTTCGGGAAAGAAGGCCCGCTCGTCGTCGTCACCGTTCATGGCTGCCCCACCCAGCATTTGCCGGGCACGGTAACGCCCGATCTGCCAGACACTAGGCCCGCAGGCCGGGGCGGTCGAGGTTTTTTGGCGACAGCGTGAAGATCTCGCAGCCGGTTTCGGTGACGCCGATCGTGTGTTCGTATTGCGCCGAAAGCGAACGGTCACGCGTCACCGCGGTCCAGCCGTCCGACAGCACTTTCACATGCGGCCGGCCGAGATTGATCATCGGCTCGACGGTGAAGATCATGCCCGGCCGCATCTCGACGCCTTCGCTGGCGCTGCCGTAATGCAGGATGTTCGGCGCGTCGTGAAACAGCCGGCCGACGCCGTGGCCGCAGAAATCGCGCACCACCGAGCAACGCTCGGCTTCGGCATAGGTCTGGATGGCGGCGCCGATGGCGCCAGTGCGGGCGCCCGGCTTGATTGCCGCGATGCCGCGCATCAGGCACTCATACGTGACTTCGAGCAGCCGCTCCGCGGCACGCTTGATCGTGCCCACCGGATACATGCGCGAGGAGTCGCCATGCCAGCCGTCGAGTATATAGGTGACGTCGATATTGACGATATCGCCATCCTTCAACGGCTTGCTGTCGGGTATGCCGTGACAGACGACGTGGTTGATCGAGGTGCAGGATGATTTCGTGTAGCCGCGGTAGTTGAGTGTCGCCGGAAGCGCGCCATGGTCCATGCCGAACTCGAAGACGAAGCGATCGATCGCTTCGGTGGTGACGCCGGGCGCCACCATCGATACCAGTTCGTCGAGGCAGCGCGCGGTGAGATCGCAAGCCTTGCGCATGCCGATAAAGCCTTCCTCGTCGTAAAGACGGATCTGGCCGGTGTTTCTGAGCGGTGCCGTGGCGGCGTCGAGATAGGTGACCATTTTTGTCCGTCTTGCAGGGATGCGAGGGCTGGATGAGCCCCCGCCAGAGAAATCTCCCCAGATTTGGCACTGGAAGGCCCAAGGTTCAAGAACGAACTGCCGGCGACGGTCGAGGACCTGCGATATTCACGCCAAGGGGCGTCCTCCTTTGCCTGTAGCGGCCTAATGCTTCCGCCGGGTTCATTGGCTACCGCAGTGACGACACATTTCTAGGCGAGAAGTCGGCCCAGGCATGAAGCCGCCACGGCAACTTTTTTTATGCCGAACGATGTTGCTGCGGGGGTGTCGGTTCGGGAGAGGTCGAATGGACAGACTGCAATTTGCGGTGCCGGTGCGTATCGCGCCTGTGCCCAGCCAGCCGGTCGAGGAAATCTACAGTGTCGAGCAGGCGCTCGATTTCCTGCAAACGTGGCCGGTTCGCCGGAAGGGGCCAACCTACCAGGCCGCGTTCAATGCCTGTTTTGGCGCCACGGTGGACATCGTCGAGACCGAAGACGCATGGCGGGCCTTCATGGCCTTTTGCCGGGTGAGCGGCCTGCTTGCCAGGGACATGATGGTTCCTCCGCGCAAGCGCGGCGGCGAGGCGAGGGGACTGCGGGCGTAGGGAGCCCTGGGCACAATGTCTTCGCCCTTTGCTGACACCCCCATCAGAGTGGGTGGGGTCCGGCCAAGTTTGCCAGCGTCACGCTGGCGATAGACATATGCCGAGTTGAAATTGCTGGTACGCCCAAGGGGAATCGAACCCCTGTTACCGCCGTGAAAGGGCGGTGTCCTGACCGCTAGACGATGGGCGCGCTCAGATGTGAGCGCTTATAGTTGCGTCGCGGCAAACCGGCAACCCGTCTGCCGCCGGCTGCGACAACTTTTTTCCTTTGGCTCCAAACCGCGTCTTTCCGACAGCCAAGGTGGTTTTGCAGCATGCTGCAACGTCGCCGAGGGGACTTCGCTGTGGCCGAAGAACCTCTCCCTAGCCGCGCCTGCGGCAACGCCAGTTCCAGTCGCGCTCGGGGCCGACATCGACATGGACGGATTCGGTGTGGCAGTAGGTGCCGACGCCGCCGCGGCCCGGCATGGTGCGGATATAGCTCGCCAGTTCCCATTTCGAGACGCCGGGGACCTGGATGTCGGCGGCGGCGCAGTACATGTGCAGCGAATTCTTGGCGCCGTTGGCGCGGCGGTTGCGGGCCGGGTCGCGATAGCCGGAGGTGACCGTCATCTTGCGGCCGTAATGGCCTTCGATCGTCTTCAGCACGCGAACCAGCGACGGCTTCAAGCAGGCGACATCGACGCTTTCGTTCTGTTTCAGGAGGCCGTTGGGCGCCAGCCGGGCGAGGCCGGCGGCGGAGGCGACCTGGTAGGCGCCACCCGAACCTTCGTCTTCGTTGAGATCGACGTCGCTCTCATCGTCGAGGCCGGATTTGCGCTTGATCTCGAACAGCGCCGTCTGGCGCACTCCGGGCAGCGCATCGGCCGTGAAATGGCTGGTATCGCCGGTCGACACCAGCTGCACCGGCTTTTCAGCCGGATTGGCCGAGGCCAGGGTAACGGTGGGTTTTGCCGCGGGCGTCGCCTTGGCCTGCACGACCGTTGGCTGCCCGCCCGATCTGCTGTTGGCCGGCGATGCTGCCGAAGCGGGGGTGGCGCTGAACAGCGAGGCCAGGAAGTTTTTCTTCGGTGCGTAGGCCTGTGGCTGCGGCATCTCGCCGGCGGTTACATAGACCGGGTTGTTCATCGCCGCCGCGGCGGCCTTGGCGTCGGGCTTCGATGCATCAGCACTGTTCTGTGCCACGACCTGTTCGGCCGTCTGGGCGTTTGGTTGCAGCGGCTGCGGCGTGTGTCCCGCGATCGTCTCGGCTGCCGTTGGAACGGCGATCGGGAAGCCGGCATCGGGCTTGGCCCCTGGCTTGGCTATTGGCACATAGGCGACCTGCTCGGGAAGGCTGGCGTCACCGTCGGCATTCATCGTCATTTGTGCGGTTGTCATCTGCGACGATGATGCGGCCGTGCTGGCCTGGGGCGTACCGGCGGCCGTGCTGATTTCGGTAGCCGAGGTATTGTAGCCTGGCATGCCGACCGACATGGTCGGGTCGCCGGCCGAGGTGCAGGACGCCAGGAGCATCGAGAAAAGCGCCGCCACAATGGCGCGGCTTTCTCCCTTCGCGAGGCGCGATCCTGCTGATCTCAAAACAAAATTCCCCCTCGATATCCGACCGGTTCGTCATTGGCGCGGCGCCGAAACGTCTCGTCGAAATGACCCTTGTTCCCCGAACCGGAAACGAGACCTGTGTCAAATCTGCAAGCCTCAAAGTAATTTGGCGGCTAGAGGATGAATCAAGGCTGCTCAGGGTTGACGGCACCATTTCGCCCGCTTTTGGCGGCGCGTCAACTCACCACACATTACAGATGGTTACACGCGCACCTTGACATAGGTGCCGGGGGCTTCGCCTAGAACTTGCATGTGCTCGCCCGGTTTGCGGGCCGGAACGCGGGTATTGTCCTTGGCTTCGATCCAGCGTTGCCAGTGCGGCCACCAGGAACCGGGGTGGGCTGTGGCCCCGGCGAGCCATTGGTCGAAGTCGCCGGCCGGCTTGCCGCCGGTCCAGTATTGATATTTTTGCGCCGCCGGCGGATTGACGACCCCGGCGATGTGGCCGGAGCCGGCCATGACGTAGTCGACCTCGCCGCCGAAATATTTCGAGCCGAGGAATACCGACAGCGCCGGCGCGATGTGGTCCTCCTTAGAGGCGAGGTTGTAGACCGGAATGGTAACGTCCTTCAGCGAAACCGTGCGGCCCGCAAGTTCCATCATGCCTTGCGAGAGTCTGTTCTCGAGATAGCAATTGCGCAAATAGAAGGAATGGTTGGCAGCGCCCATGCGGGTCGAATCGGCATTCCAGTAGAGCAGGTCGAAGGGCAGGGGATCCTTGCCGCGCATGTAGTTGTTGACGACATAGGGCCAGATCAGGTCGCCTGAGCGCAGCATGTTGAAGGCGGTCGCCATCTTGGTGCCGTCGAGATAGCCTTTCTCGTTCATCGCCTTTTCGACGGCCGCGACCTGCTCCTCGTCGACGAACACTTTTAGATCGCCGGCATAGGTGAAATCGACCTGGGTGGTGAAGAAGGTGGCGGATTTGATGCGGTGGTCGCCTTCCTGCGCCATCAGCGCCAGGGCCGCCGCCAGAAGAGTGCCGCCGACGCAATAGCCGATGGCGTTGACTTGCCTTTGGCCGGTGGCCTTCTCGATCGTGTCGAGGCCGTATTGCAGGCCCTCCCTGATATAGGCCTCCCAGCTCTTGGCGCCGTGCCGCTCGTCCGGGTTGATCCAGGAGATTACGAACACGGTGTGGCCTTGCTCGACCGCCCAGCGAATGAAGGATTTTTGCGGGTTGAGGTCGAGGATGTAGTATTTGTTGATCCATGGCGGGCAGATCAGCAGCGGCCGCTTGAGCACGGTGTCGGTAGTCGGCTCGTATTGCAGGATTTCGGCGACGTCGCTGCGGCCGACCACCTTACCCGGCGTGGCGGCGAGATTCTTGCCGATCTCGAAGGGCGAATAATCTGCCTGCCGCAGCTTCAGGTCACCCTTGCCCGCGGCGATGTCCTCGGCGAGCATCTTCATGCCGCGCACCAGGTTTTCGCCGTTCGAGGCGACAGTCTCGCGAAACAATTCCGGATTGGTCAGGATGAAATTCGACGGCGAGATGGCATTGGACACCTGCTTGACATAAAAGCCGGCCTTGTGGCGGGTATGCTCGTCCAGGCCGTCGGCGTGCTCGACCAGTTCGGCCGCCCAGCGCGAGGTGACCAGATACGCCTGTTTGAGGAAATCGAAGAAGGCGTTGCGGCCCCATTCCGGGTCCTGGAAACGCTTGTCGCCGCGCTCGGGCTTGACCGCGTCCTCGGCGTCCTCGGCGCCGGCGCCGACGCGCTGGACAGCATTGGCCCAGACGGTCATGTAGCCGGCAAACAGCCGCGTTTGCGCCTCCAGCGCGCGCTGCGGGTCGGAGAGCCAGTACTCGGTGAGCTTGGAGAACGTCTTCACCATGTCGACGACCGGCTCGGCGACGTGATCGCGTACCTCGCCCTTTTCCCGCGGCTCGGCCCATGCCGAGGCGGCTTTGCCGGCCTGCTCGATCATGCGGGCCATATTCAGAGCGAAGCGTTCCGGGTCCTTCACCAGATATTGCTCGACGGTCGAAGGTTGGTCATCTTCCGCTTTGCCCGAATCGGGTGTTTTGGCCATGGTTCGCGGGGTTCCTCCCGAAGCGTTTTGTTGACATATTACCATGGGATATCGAACAGGGTCCAATGTGCTCTAACCCGGCCGCCAGGAAAACAATATGACGATTAATATTGGCAAGAACGTTTTTTCCGGCACTGGTCGCTTTTGCCGCATGGTGCTCGTCATGTTGGCGATGGCCGGTTGCACGAGCAGCAACATGGAAGGTGCGGCGCCCGCCACCGGCCTTGTCGGCGCGAAGGACACCGGTTCCTATCCGAACCTGAACATCCGGCCGCAGGTGGCGGCCGAGCAATTCACCGACGAGGAAAAGAACGCCAAGCTCGCCCAACTGAAGGCCGAAAAGCAGAGCCAGGCCGCCAGGGGCGGCGGCGTCAAGGTTGCGGACCAGGCAGCGCTGGACCAGCTGGCAAAAAAACACGGCGCCGAGGTGCTGAAGCAGATCGAAGGCAAATGCGACCCCGCTCTCGACCCTAGTTGCAAATAAGCTTATACGCGCGACCGCAACCTCACTGTCTGGAACTGCCATGGAAGAATTTCACAAGGTCCGCCGGCTTCCGCCCTATGTCTTCGAACAGGTCAACCGCCTGAAGGCCAGCGCCCGTTCGCGCGGCGCCGACATCATCGACCTTGGCATGGGCAATCCGGACCTGCCGACGCCCAAGGCCATCGTCGACAAATTATGCGAGGTGGTGCGCGATCCGCGCACGCACCGATATTCGTCGTCGCGCGGCATTCCGGGTCTTCGCCGTGCCCAGGCTAACTACTACGCACGCCGCTTCGGCGTGAAGCTCGACCCGGACAGCCAGGTGGTGGCGACGCTCGGCTCGAAGGAGGGCTTCGCCAATATGGCGCAGGCGATCACCGCCCCCGGCGACGTGATCCTGTGCCCCAATCCGACCTATCCGATCCACGCCTTCGGCTTCATTATGTCGGGCGGCGTCATCCGCTCGCTGCAGGTCGAGCCGGACGACGGCTTTATCCCGGCCCTGGAGCGCGGCATCCGCCATTCGATCCCGAAGCCGCTGGCACTAATCCTCAATTATCCGTCCAACCCGACGGCACTGGTCGCTTCGCTCGATTTCTACAAGGAGGTGGTGGCCTTCGCCAGGAAGAACGACATCATCATCCTATCGGATCTTGCCTATTCGGAGATTTATTTCGACGGCAATCCGCCGCCTTCGGTGCTGCAGGTGCCGGGCGCCATAGACGTCGCCGTCGAGTTCACCTCGATGTCGAAGACCTTTTCGATGCCGGGCTGGCGTATGGGTTTTGCGGTCGGCAATGAACGGCTGATCTCGGCGCTGACGCGGGTGAAATCCTATCTCGACTATGGCGCCTTCACGCCGATCCAGGTGGCGGCGGCGCATGCACTGAACGGCGACGGCGCCGACATCGCCGAAGTGCGCGACGTCTACCGCAAACGCCGCGATGTCATGGTCGACTCCTTCAGCCGTGCCGGCTGGACCATTCCCGCACCGGCGGCATCGATGTTCGCCTGGGCGCCGATCCCGGAGCCGTTCAAGCACCTGGGCTCGCTTGAATTCTCCAAGCTCCTGATCGAGCACGCCGACGTCGCGGTGGCGCCGGGCGTCGGCTTCGGCGAGCATGGCGACGATCACGTGCGCATCGCGCTGGTCGAAAACGAGCATCGGATCCGGCAAGCGGCGCGCAACATCAAGCGCTTCCTCGCATCCAGCGCCAAGCAGCCGAATAACGTCGTACCGCTCGCCGCACATCGCTGATCTTATACACATCGACCGAATTGTTGAGGGGCGTCGCCGGACATGGCTGAAGCGTTGCGTGTTGGAATTGCCGGCCTCGGCACCGTCGGTGCGTCTGTGGCCCGTGTGCTGCGCGACAAGGCGGCCGAACTGACGCGGCAGTGCGGACGCGACATCGGCGTGTCAGCAGTTTCGGCGCGCGATCCCAAGCGCGACCGCGGCGTTGATCTTGGCACAGCACAGTGGTTCGACGATGCCGTCAAGATGGCGCACACCGCCGAGATCGACGTCTTCGTCGAACTGATCGGTGGCGACGAAGGAGCGGCACGATCATCAGTGAAGGCCGCGCTCGAGGCCGGCCGTCATGTCGTCACCGCCAACAAGGCACTGCTTGCCAAGCACGGCGTCTCACTGGCCGAGATCGCAGAAAAGAGGGGTGTGCTGCTCAACTACGAAGCGGCGGTGGCAGGCGGCATTCCGGTCATCAAGACGATGCGCGAGGCGATGGCCGGCAATTCGGTGACCCGCGTTTTCGGCATCCTCAACGGTACCTGCAACTACATACTGACACGCATGGAGGCCGAGGGCCTGTCGTTCGATGCCTGCCTGAAGGACGCGCAACGGTTGGGCTATGCCGAAGCCGACCCGACCTTCGACATCGAGGGCCACGACACCGCACACAAGCTGTCGATCCTGACCAGCCTGGCTTTCGGCACGAGGATCGCAGCCAACGATATCTATATGGAGGGCATCTCCAACATCAGCCAGGCCGACATCCGCGCGGCCGGCGATCTCGGCTACCGGATCAAGCTGCTTGGCGTCGCCCAACGCACCGAAAGCGGCATCGAGCAGCGCGTGCATCCGACCATGGTGCCGACGGCCTCGGTCATCGCGCAGGTGCACGGCGTCACCAATGCGGTGGCCATCGAGACCGACATCCTCGGCGAATTGCTGCTCTCCGGCCCTGGCGCCGGCGGCAACGCCACCGCGTCGGCGGTGATCGGCGACATTGCCGACATCGCCAAGAGCCGGCCTGGCTTCCAGCATGGTCCGGTTTTCGGCCGGCCGGCGAAGGAATTGAAGCCTTACAAGAAAGCGCAGATGCGCAGCCATGCCGGGGGTTATTTCATCCGGCTGACCGTGCACGACCGCCTCGGCGTCTTCGCGGCAATAGCCAAGCGCATGGCCGACAACGACATTTCCCTGGAATCGATCGTCCAGCATGCCGCCGGGCCGGAAACCGAGGCACAGAAGACGGTCATCCTGGTGACCCACGAGACGACCGAGGCGGCGGTGCGCAAGGCCGTCGACGGCATCACCAGGGACAGCCTTCTGACCGACAAGCCGCAAGTCATCCGCATCGAGCGGGCCGGATAGAAGTCTCCTTATTTGCCTTCAATCGATTGATATTGCTGCGCTTTCAAAAAGGCCCGGCGCAGGTCTTGCTGTTGTCACGGGGCTTTGACACAAGAAGCGCGTCTCTGGTGGAAGGCTAATGCATGTCGCCCAAAAGTGTGCGGCGGTTTTGGGACAACGACATGCACAAAAACAAAGTGCCAACGAGGATTGTCCATCGATGAATGTGGCCCAGAACATTGTCGCCGGCCTCGACCGGATACTGACTATGGAATTGGTGCGCGTCACCGAACGCGCCGCGGTCGCGGCCGCCAGATTGCGCGGACGCGGCGACGAGAAGGCCGCCGACCAGGTTGCGGTCGATGCCATGCGGCAGGAACTCAACCGTCTTGCCATCAATGGCACGGTGGTGATCGGCGAAGGCGAGCGCGACGAGGCGCCGATGCTTTATATCGGCGAGGAAGTCGGTACCGGCAAAGGCCCGGCTGTCGACATCGCACTCGATCCGCTCGAAGGCACGACGATTTGCGCCAAGAACCTGCCCAACGCATTGGCCGTTATCGCCATTGCCGAAAAAGGCAGCCTTTTGTTCGCGCCGGACGTCTATATGGACAAGATCGCGATCGGCCCGGGCTATGCCGACGGCATCATCGACATCGATGCCTCGCCGGCCGAAAACATCGCCAGCTTAGCCAGGGCCAAGCGTGTGCTGGTGGCGGAGATCACCGCCTGTATTCTCGACCGGCCACGCCATGGCGCGTTGATCGAAGCCGTGCGGGCGACCGGAGCCGCGATCCGTCTGATCGGCGACGGTGATGTCGCCGGGGTCATCCACACCACCGATCCGGACGAGACCGGTATCGACATCTATCTCGGCACCGGAGGCGCGCCCGAAGGCGTGCTCGCAGCTGCCGCCTTGCGCTGCACCGGTGGCCAGATGCAGGGCAGGTTGATCCTCGATACGCCGGAAAAGCTGGCGCGCGCCGCCAAGATGGGCATCTCCGACCCCAAACGGATCTACCACACGCAAGACATGGCACGCGGCGACGTGCTGTTTGCCGCGACCGGCGTCACCGACGGCAATTTGCTGGCCGGCGTCAAGTTCGGCCGCAATTTCATCACCACGCACACGATCGTGCTGCGCTCGTCATCGCGGACCGTGCGCGAAATCAAAGCCAGGCACCAGGATCTGGAAAAGTTTTGATTTCGACTCAGTTAGCCGTTGCATATTGTGCGCAATGACAAATTGCAGACGGCGCGCCACGTGACGGGGGAAAGACGCTTTTTCCTCGATGTAAGGCAATCGGCCACCGGCGTTTCCTGGGAACACCGGCTGACCGAGCGCCAGGACATGGCCGCGCTCGCCATCGCGCAAGGTTATGGCGTGCCCGACATCGTGGCGCGCGTGCTGGCCGGGCGCGGCGTCACCGCCGAGCAGACCGAGCGGTTTCTCGATCCGACCATCCGCAACCTGCTGCCCGACCCGGCATCGCTGACCGACATGGACAAGGCCGCCTCTCGTATCGCCCAGGCGGTAACGGCCAGGGAAAAGGTGGCGATCTTTGGCGACTACGATGTCGACGGCGCCGCCTCGTCGGCGCTGCTCAAGCGCTTTCTCGCGCATTTCTCGGTGCCGTCGGAGATCTACATACCGGACCGCATCTTCGAGGGTTACGGCCCCAATCCGGAAGCGATGCGCGACCTCGTCTCGCGCGGCGCGACGCTGATCGTCACAGTCGATTGCGGCACCAATAGCGCCGCTTCCATCGACGCCGCAAAGGCCGCCGGCGCCGACGTCGTGGTGCTCGATCACCATCAGGTCGGCGGGCCGTTGCCGGCGGCGGCTGCGGTCGTCAACCCAAATCGCGAGGACGACCTTTCCGGCCAAGGTCATCTTTGTGCCGCCGGCGTCGTCTTCCTTTGCCTGGTGCAGACCGCGAAGATCCTGCGCGGCCGCTTGCCGGAAGCCGCACCGCCGGATCTGCTTGGCCTGCTCGACCTGGTTGCGCTGGGCACAGTCTGCGACGTGGTGCCGCTCACCGGCGTCAACCGTGCCTTCGTGGTCAAGGGGCTGCAGGTGGCGCGGCAGCAGAGAAACGAAGGGCTGGCGGCGTTGGCGCGGGTGTCGCGTATAGGCGAGCCAATCAGCACGTTCCATCTGGCCTTTCTGATCGGTCCGCGCATCAACGCCGGCGGGCGCATCGGCGACGCAGCACTTGGCAGCCGCCTGCTTGCAACCGACGACCCGGTCGAAGCCCGCACCATTGCCGAGACGCTGGATCGACTCAACCAGGAGCGGCAGTCGATGGAGCAGGAGATGCTGGCCGCGGCGCGCTCAGAGGCCGACGCCGAGCTTGCCGGCGGCAATGGTCCGGCCATCGTGGTCACAGCCAGCAGCAACTGGCACCCGGGCATTGTCGGCCTGCTTGCCTCGCGGCTCAAGGACCATGCGCGCCGGCCCGCATTTGCCATTGCCTTCAACGCCAATGGTGTCGGTACCGGTTCAGGCCGTTCAGTGTCTGGTTTCGACCTCGGCCGGCTGGTGCGCGAGGCGGCCGATGCCGGACTTATCGTCAAGGGCGGCGGCCATGGAATGGCGGCCGGCATCACTGTCGAGCGGGCGAAGCTCGGCGAACTCAGGGCTTTCTTCGAAGAGCGCGCGGCGGTGGACGTGTTCCGCCTGCAAGGCGAGGAGAGCCTGGCGATCGACGGTGCGCTTGCCGCCGAGGGCGCGACGCTCGCGCTGCTCGATGCACTTGAGAGGGCAGGGCCGTTCGGCGCAGGGCATGTCGCGCCGGTGTTCGCGCTGCCGCGCCACCGGCTTGTCGATGCGCGGGCGGTCGGCACCAACCACATCCGCGTCGACCTGCAGTCGGAAAGCGGCGGCCGCATCCAGGCGATCGCCTTTCGCGCCGTCGATACCGCGCTCGGCGAATTCCTGTTCAAGAACAAGGGTAAGCCGGTGCATGTAGCCGGCTCGCTGTCGGGCAACCACTGGAACGGCAACCGCACGGTGCAATTTCGTATCGTCGACGCGGCGCTTGCCTGAGAAGCTCGCTGTCCGCTCTGCCTAAGCGAGGACGGTCTGCAGCCGGGTCAGATCGCCGATCTGCGCCATTGTTGCCTGGTAGCCGATACGGATTGCTTCGTCGGCGCGGTGGAATTCGGTCAGGCCGATATGGCTGAGCTTCGGCTGCAGCGATATGTCCGGCGGGTCGCCGGCCAGCCTGGCGCGCGAAATGCGGTCCTGGATGATGTTGAAGGCCTCTACCATGACGCCGGTGATGCCGAGCCGCGTCTCGCGCGACTGGCGTTCGGGATTGGCGTGGCCGGCCCGCGGCGCGTCTTTCTCGATGACCAGCTCGCCGGCGCTGTGCTTGATCACCGCGGCGCGGCCGAACAGATCGTAGTGAAGGTTCACCGCGACCACGAGGGGCTGCTCGTAGGCGCGGCAGACCGAGACCGGCACCGGATTGACCAGGGCGCCGTCAACCAGCACACGCCCATTGCAGGCGACCGGCTCGAACACGCCGGGCAGCGCGTAGGAGGCGCGCATGGCGGTGCTCAACGAGCCGCTCGACAGCCATATCTCATGGCCGGTGCGGATTTCCGAAGCGACGCAGACGAACGGTTTTGGCAGGTCCTCGAAGCGGATGCCGGCTATGTGCTCGCGCAGCCGCGCATCGAGCTTCATGCCACCGAACAGGCCGCTGCCGCGTAGATTGAGGTCGAGAAGGCCAAAAATGCGCCGCCTGGTCAGGCTGCGGGCGAATTCTTCCAACTCGTCGAGCTTGCCGGCAACATAGCAGCCGCCGACCAGCGCGCCGATCGAGGTGCCGGCGATCATCGACACTTCGATGCCGGCTTCGTCAAGCGCGCGCAGCACGCCGATATGCGCCCAGCCGCGCGCACAGCCGCCGCCCAATGCCAGCGAAATCGCTGTTTTGCCCGGAGATTTGGTTTCGGATGCGCCCGCGGCCGAGGAGAGGCCATTCGCCTCCCGAACGTCAGGTCTGTTGCGCAATGACGCCCACTCGAGCATCACAATCTCCCTTGTCCCACGGTCATCCTACAGGCGGGCCGTATCGAAATCATGAATACACGTGGCTGAAGTGCTGCGAATGGTTCATATTGATGGTGTATTGAGCTTTCGATAGGTTTTTTCCGCATCGAACAGCGGCTTGCTGCCGTCGCTGGCAAGCGTCCCTTTGCCATCGCTCAGCCCCACCGTCCGATAAAAGCATGAACGTCGGCCGGTGTGACAAGTTGCTTCATGACCCAGCACTTTGACGCGCAACCATATCGCGTCCTGGTCACAATCCGTGAGCATCTCGACGACCTGCTGGACATTGCCCGAGGTTTCGCCCTTCTTCCACAGCGCGTTGCGCGAACGCGACCAGTAGTGCGCGATGCCGGTCTCGAGCGTCAGCGCCAGCGCCTCGGCATTCATATGCGCGACCATCAGCAGCATGCCGTCTTCGGCATCGGTGACGACGGCGGTGACGAGGCCGCCGGCATCGAAGCGCGGCGAAAGGACCGTGCCTTCCTCAAGCGCCTTCTTGTCTGAGGGAGCTTTCGGGAATTCCAATGCCGACATTCGCCGGTCCTTATTTAACGAAGGTGGGGCGGGTCTGATCAGTTCCGCCGCCGCGCACCATGGTGACGAAGCGGACCTGCTCTTCGGGTGTATCCTTGAAGGCGCCGGTGAAGGTCGAGGTCAGCGTGGTGGAGCCCTGTTTGCGGATACCGCGCATGGCCATGCACATATGCTCGGCCTCGAGCATGACGGCGACGCCGCGCGGATTGAGGACGTCCTGGATGACGCCGGCAATCTGCGCCGTCATCGCTTCCTGGGTCTGCAGGCGATGGGCGAAGATGTCGACGACGCGGGCGATCTTGGACAGGCCGACAACCTTGCCGTCAGGCAGATAGCCGACATGCGCCTTGCCGATGATCGGCACCATGTGATGCTCGCAATGCGAGTGGAAGGATATGTCCTTGACGAGGACGAGGTCGTCATAGCCGGCGACTTCCTCGAAGGTGCGGCCAAGTTCCTCGGCTGGGCACATATCATAACCGTTGAACATTTCGCGGAATGCCTTGGTGACGCGCTTTGGCGTGTCGATCAGGCCCTCGCGGTCAGGGTTGTCGCCGGTCCAGCGCAGCAAGATGCGCACAGCGGCTTCGACTTCGGCCTCGCTCGGCCGGTCGGTGACCGGCTTTTCCATATAGGCGGACCGCGGCATGAGTTTCTTGATAACGGCGTCCATAAAGGCGTCTCCCGTAGTTCCTCTCTCAGGAGGAACGAGTTGAACGGACCACGACCTTTCGGGTGTCAGAAACTCGCCCGGTTTCCAGCCCGTAAGTGGCGTGAACAGAATTGGGCACGACGAGGTTCGTGGTCGCCTTGTCGATACCCGACTACCGCCATTATATATGTTCGTGCCGAGCGAAAGGAAGACGCCAGAGCGGCAATGACTGTTCGCTGGGCGGCGACGGATTGGAAAAATATGATCGACGATGTCTACAATGCGAAAATTCTGGGTTTTGCTGGAAACATCGCACGGATCGGCCGGCTCGACCGCCCCGACGCAACCGCACGAGCACATTCCAAGCTGTGCGGCTCGACGGTGACCGTCGATCTGAAAATGGATCATGGCGTCGTCACCGATTTCGCGCATGACGTGAAGGCCTGTGCGCTTGGCCAGGCATCCTCTTCGATCATGGCGCAGCATGTCGTCGGCGCCAGCGCCGAAGAATTGCGCAGCGTGCGCGAGACGATGCTGAAGATGCTGAAGGAAAACGGCCCGCCGCCCGAAGGCCGCTTCGCCGACCTGAAATACCTGGAACCAGTGCGCGACTACAAGGCGCGCCACGCCTCGACGATGCTGACGTTCGACGCAGTGGTCGACGCCATCGGCCAGATCGAAAAGAAGCGGGCGGAAGAGGCGGCTTAAGCCTTTGCAAGGAAACGCCGGCTTTCGGCGAATTCCGCCCGGACCCAGTCGGCAAAAGCCCTGGACGGCTCGGAAAGGTCACTCAGCCTTCTGGCCACCAGCCAATAGGCGCCCGACGCGACGTCGATGTCGAAAGGCTTGATCAGCGCGCCGGACGCAAGTTCTTCGCCGATCTGCAAAAGATCGCCCAGCGCGACACCATGTCCAAGCAAGGCTGCCTGCTTCGAAAGCGAAGCATCCGCCAGCATCGGGCCGCGCGCAGGCACGGCCTCAGCCGTCACGCCAGCCGCTTCGAACCAGCGCGCCCAAGCTTGACGGTTTTCTTCGTGCAGCAATGTGTAGCGACCAAGGTCGATCGGTTTTTCCAGAGCTGGCCCGGATGCAAGAAGCGCCGGCGACAGGACTGGTGAATCGACGACCGCGGCAAGCTGTTCGGCTTCGCTGCGTGGCCATGAGGTGGCGTGCGCACTGAAGCGCAGGGCAAGTTCGGGCTGATCGCTGCGAAACTCTATCAACCTCGGGTCGACCTCAAGGGAAACGTCGATATCGGGTCGCAACTCGCGAAAGCGGTTGAGCCGCGGCACCAGCCATACGGATGCAAGCGATGGCTCGACGCTGACACGGACCACGGATTGCGTCTGGGCCGCCGTCAACTCCGAAAGCAGCCTGTCGATGCCCTCGAAACTTCTGACCAACTGGTCGAGCAGCCGCCGGCCGGTGTCGGTCAACTCGACGCGGCGATGATGGCGGAAGAACAAAGGTTGGCGCAGGAAGGCTTCGAGCTCGCGGATCTGGCGGCTGATCGCTGCCTGCGAGACATAAAGCTCCTCGGCCGCACGGCTGAAGCTGAGGTGACGACCGGCTGCTTCGAAGCTTCTGAGAGCCGTCAGGGGGAGGTGTCCGCGCTTCATTCGCATAACTCAGAGTTATCTGACGTGGACGTTATACTCGTTTGAAAGGCAAGGCCAGCGGCGCTCTAATCGGCGCTCAAGGAGTGCTGCCATGATCCAGTTTCTCAACGTTCTGGGCGATGTCGTGCGGATCGCGACGTTTCAATGGCATGACGAGAAGCCGCATAGGGATTGGTGCGAGGGAGAGGCCGCCGACCAGCGTCGCCGTATGCCGGAAGCCGACGCCCGACCGCTACCCGGCTTGCCGTGCCAGGCCATGACCGGATTACCGAAACGCCATTGCGTTCCTGGCCCGATGCGCACATCTATCGTGTTGAAAAACGTGATGTGGAGACTGCGGTGGTTGGCCAATATCGGCATGCACGCGGTGCCAGGCCGATTCGACAAGGACGCAACTGGCCCGGCCCGTGGCGCAAGACGCCGGGCCGCCTCCTCGGCACGTCGCTCGTCCGGCTCTACCAGCTGACGGTGTCCGGCTTCGTCGGTAATTCCTGCCGGCATCTGCCAACCTGTTCCGAATACGCGCACGAGGCGATCGCCCGGCATGGACTATGGGCCGGCGGCTGGATGGGGTTTTTCCGGGTGCTGCGTTGCGGACCGTTCGGAACACACGGCATCGACCGCGTACCGGAAATCCTGGCTGATCGTTACCGTTGGTTCACGCCATGGCGGTACTGGCGGATCGGGAAAAAACGTGGCGACCTGGACAGTTGACCGCAACTGTTCGGCGAACAACCGGACCGCTTTTACGATCTGGTAGGGTTAACCGCAGCTTGCGCGGACGTAGCGCATTTAAGACAAAATCGAGACAAGACGCCTCGCTAAGCCGCTCCTGATACCCTTCAGGAGAGATTGCCAAATGCGCCGGATAGATCGTCTTCCCTTCGTTTTCGCCGTGGTTCTCTATGTCCTGGCGTGGCTGTTGGGCTTTCCGATCCGTGCGCAATCGGCGCCTCTCGGGGACGTCGAATGCACGCTGATCGTCGACGCCGCGAGCGGCGAGACGCTGTACCGGCAAGGGGTTTGCGATCAGCGCGTCAGCCCCGCCTCGACATTCAAGATTCCGCTGGCGCTGATCGGCTATGACGCCGGAATCCTGGGCGACGAGCATACACCGAATTGGGAGTACAAAGCGGAGTTCAACGCGCCGAAACGGGACCGCAAGACCGTCGACCCGACGATCTGGGAAAGGGATTCGGTCATATGGTTCTCACGCGAGATTACGCGCCGGCTCGGCAGCAAACAATTTGCCGGCTACGTGTCGAAACTCGAGTATGGCAACACGGACGTTTCCGGAACTCCCGGCAAGAATGATGGACTCACCCATTCCTGGGTGAATTCTTCGCTCGAGATATCGCCCGTCGAACAGGTCAATTTCCTGCGCAAGCTGCTGGCGCGAAAACTGCCGGTTTCCAATAAGGCCCACGCCATGACCGGTGCGATCATACCGACCTTTCGAGCAGGCGATTGGACGGTGCAGGGCAAGACCGGGACGACCGGGCTCGGCGACGCCGACAAGCGCTCGCTTGGCTGGTTTGTCGGGTGGGCGCAGAAGGATGCTCGCAAGATCGTCTTTGCCCGCCTGGTAATCGATACGGAACGTTCCGACACGCCCAAGGGACCCAAGACGCGGGCGATGTTCCTGAAAGAGCTGCCGAATCTCGTCAGGTGACCATATCCGGCTTTACGGCGCCGAAAACTGTCCATAAAAGACCGCTCGCCGCCGGACGCATCCGGCTCTTACTTGATGTATGTCGTAACTCCAAAACAGCTAGGCAGTTTTGGGCGACGTGCATTTTACCACCCGCGCTCGTTTGCGGGACTGGATAGGAGAACTTTATGCTGAATTCCGTTTCCCTGACATTTCCCGATGGCTCCGTCCGCGACTACGACGCGGCGATAACCGGCGCCGGCCTGGCGGAATCGATCTCGAAGTCGCTGGCCAAGAAGGCCGTTGCCTATTCGATCGACGGCACGCTGCGCGATCTTTCCGACCCGATCGGCAAGCCGGGCAAGGTCGAGATCATCACTCGCGAGGACCCGCGCGCGTTGGAGCTCATCCGTCACGATGCAGCCCATGTGCTGGCCGAAGCCGTGCAGGAACTTTGGCCGGGTACGCAGGTGACCATCGGGCCGGTGATCGAAAACGGATTCTACTACGACTTCGCCCGCAACGAGCCGTTCACGCCCGACGATTTCCCGGTGATCGAGAAGAAAATGCGCGAGATCATTGCGCGCAACAAACCGTTCACCAAAGAGGTATGGTCGCGTGAAAAGGCGAAAAGGATCTTTGCCGACAAGGGCGAGCGCTACAAACTGGAGCTGATCGACGCCATTCCCGAGGATCAGGATCTCAAGATCTATGCGCAGGGCGACTGGTTCGACCTTTGCCGCGGCCCGCATATGGCCTCGACCGGCCAGATCGGCAGCGCCTTCAAGCTGATGAAGGTCGCCGGCGCCTATTGGCGCGGCGACAGCAACAATCCGATGCTGACGCGCATCTACGGCACGGCCTGGGCCGATCAGGCGCAGCTCGAAGCCTATCAGACGATGCTGGAGGAGGCCGAGAAGCGCGACCACAGGAAGCTCGGCCGTGAGATGGACCTGTTCCACTTCCAGGAGGAGGGGCCGGGCGTCGTGTTCTGGCACGCCAAAGGCTGGAGGATGTTCCAGAACCTGGTCAATTACATGCGTCGCCGCCTCGACGAGCAGGGCTATCAGGAGGTCAACGCGCCGCAGGTGCTCGACAAGAGCCTGTGGGAGACATCAGGCCACTGGGGCTGGTACCGGGACAACATGTTCAAGGTGACGGTTGCTGGCGACGACACCGACGACGACCGGGTGTTTGCGCTGAAGCCGATGAACTGCCCCGGCCACGTGCAAATCTTCAAGCACGGGCTGAAGTCCTACCGCGATCTGCCGGTAAAACTTGCGGAATTCGGCAATGTGCATCGCTATGAGCCGTCCGGCGCGCTGCACGGGCTGATGCGCGTGCGCGGCTTTACCCAGGACGATGCCCACATCTTCTGCACCGAGGAACAGCTCGCCGACGAGTGCATCAAGATCAACGATCTGATCCTCTCGACCTATGCGGATTTCGGCTTCGACGAAATCACCGTCAAGCTGGCGACCCGCCCCGAAAAACGGGTCGGCACCGACGCGATGTGGGATCATGCTGAGGGCGTGCTGCAGGACGTGCTCGACAAGATCGCGGCGCGGTCGGGCAATCGGATCAAGACGGGCGTCAATCCGGGTGAGGGCACGTTTTACGGGCCGAAGTTCGAATATGTGCTGAAGGACGCCATCGGCCGCGACTGGCAATGCGGCACCACACAGGTCGACTTCAACCTGCCGGAGCGGTTCGGTGCCTTCTACATCGGCTCCGATTCGGAAAAGAAGCAGCCGGTGATGGTGCATCGTGCCATCTGCGGCTCGATGGAGCGGTTTCTAGGCATCCTGATCGAGAATTATTCCGGCCATTTCCCGCTCTGGTTCGCACCGCTGCAGGTGGTGGTGGCGACGATCACTTCCGATGCCGACGATTACGCGCGAAAGGTCGTCGCGCAGCTGAAGGCGGCCGGGCTGATTGCCGAAGCCGACCTGCGCAACGAGAAGATCAACTACAAGGTCCGGGAGCATTCGCTGGCCAAGGTCCCGGTCATCCTCGTCTGTGGCAAGCGCGAGGCCGAGGAAGAAACGGTCAATATCCGCCGTCTCGGTTCGCGCGACCAGGAATCGCTTGGTCTCGCAGCTGCCGTGAAGCTGCTTGCCGAGGAGGCGGTGACACCCGACCGCAAGCGCCGCGCGGCCTGAACCAGCCGACCTGCAATGAATGGCGGTGGAGCGATCCACCGCCATTTTCATATGACTGTTGCGCCGCGCCTATCCGGCAAATCGATCGACGTGCGCTTCGGTCAGGTGCTGAATGAGACGAATTGCTCGAGCGGCTTTACCGGGCTGTCGTCGATCCGGCTCCGGTCGTATGGCGTGGCCACGCGCAGTTGCTGGCGCGACGCATGCAAAGCAACTTAGAGGGGCGCGGCTTAGTCGGCGCCTTCCTCGGAATCGATGGCCGAAGCCTCTGTGGCCAGAACCTCGATGTCCTGGTTGTGCCCCGCCACCACCGTAAAATCCTTCTGGTAGATGCGGTCGCGGTTCTTGGCGATGATGGTGTAGTCGCCCTCGGCCAGCACCATCGAGGCAAAGGCACCGACGGTTTCCTTGATCGGATCGCCGGATTCGTTCAGCAGCGACCAGGAGGTGTCGGCGATCGCCTCGCCGCCCGGTTCGCGCACCAGCTTCATGGTCATCTCGGCGGCACGGTGCTCGACGGTCGCTTCAGTCAGCTTGCCGGCCTCCACGCGGATGTCGGAGCGGATGACCGCGTTCACAGCGCCATAGGTCGAAACAACGTGGTAGGTGCCGGCATTGAGCCGCACGACGCTGTTCGGCTCGACATCGGGTATGATCAGGGCGCGATCGCCGTCGGCCGCGGCGTGGCTCTCATAAATCGAGAAGCGCAGCTTCTTCGGCGGTATGCGTACCCCGCCGGACAGCACGGCATCAAGCTTGAGGCCGCCTGCATCGAGCACGAGGCTCTCGCGCTTGGCTTCCTTGCCGACGGTGATGCGCTTGGTGGCGCCGGCCCGCCCGTAGGAGGCGTGGACCAGATAAGACCCCGGCTCGAGCTGGAATACGGCGGTACCGCCATGCGCGGAGGCGACCATCGGCAACTTGCCGTCGCTGGCCGATTCGGGCTTGAAGACGCGCCAGACGATGCCGCGCGTGATGTCGGCGCCCTTGTCTGTCAATTGCGCCGACAGCGTGATTGCCCCGCTGCTCCCCAACACCAGCGATGTCTCGCTTTTCGGAGGCGCATAGCCCGAAATTCCGGGAAGTTTCAGCTCGCCGAGGCCGTCCACATCCTGGGCGACGGCGAGCGAAACCGGCACCATCAACAGTGCGGCAGCGAGCGCTATCAGGAAAAGACGCAATGTCCCCTCAAACATGCCTTGCGTTGAAGCCCAAGGCGGTGGCAATTTCAAGGCTTAAGAGTCCGGTCGGCTTCTGCTACAGGGCTCTTTGTCCGGCGCGCTGCGCCAATGCCCAAGCCGCCCGATGTCCCGATGGTGCGCTTCAGCTCAAATTCCAGGAGACTTGCGCCCATGGCGTCGCCGATCATCGATTTTCTGCTGACCCGAAATTCCGCGCCGATCCCAGATTTGAAAGAGCCGGCACCGGGCGATACGGAGATCGCGACGATGATCGCCGCCGCCTCGCGGGTGCCGGACCACGGCCGGCTGGAGCCCTGGCGTTTCGTCCTCTATCGCGGCGAAGCTCGCGTCGAGATCGGCAAGAAGCTGGCGGCACTTGCCGAGCAGCGCGAAGGACCGCTGCCGGAAGGCCGTCGCAACCAGGAATTGGCGCGCTTTTCGCGGGCGCCGCTGGTTATCGGCGTGATCTCGATCCCCAGGGAAAATCCAAAGATCCCGCAATGGGAGATGTTCCTGTCCGGCGGCATGGCCGCGATGAACCTGATGCTCGCCGCCAATGCGCTGGGCTACGGCACCAACATGATCAGCAACTGGTATTCCGACGTGCCCGAGGGCAGGGCGATCCTCGGCCTGGCGCCACATGAGCGGGTCGTAGGCTTCGTCCATATCGGCTCCTACCAGGGGCCGGCACCGGAGCGGCCACGGCCCGATCCGGCAAAGCTCTATGCCGATTATTCGGGGCCGTGGGTGGGATAATTTCGGCGCGAAACAGACCTAAGCGCCAAGCCCAGCTACCCTGGCCCGCGCCAGGAGCCGCTCGGCGAGCTTGAGATGCGGCCGGTCGTACATCTTGCCGTCGATGCCGACGACGCCGGGGTTTCCCGCCGCCTTAAATGCCTCGACGATCGCCAGGGCGCTTTTCACCGCTTGCGCCGAAGGCGTGAAGGCGGCGTTGATGACCGGCACCTGCGCCGGATGGATCGCCATCTTGCCGGTGAAACCGTCGCGCTCGGCCTCTGCGCATTCGGCCTCGAAGCCCGCCATGTCGCGAAAGTCCGGAAAGACGGTGTCGATTGCCGCGACTTCCGCGGCACTTGCGGCAAGCATGGTCATGGTGCGGGCGAGGCGGAACACATCCGTGTAGCGGCCATTCGCGTCGCGCGTCGCGCGCGCGCCGATCGCCGCCGACAAATCTTCCGCCCCCCAGGTGACGCCGACAAGCCGCGCGCTTGCACGGGCGTAGGTCGCTGCGGCCAAGACGCCTGCGGCCGTTTCTGTGATGATCGGCAGGATCTTTATAGCTCCATCGGGCAGGCCGCTTTCAGCTTCGTGCACCCTGAGCTTGGCCGAGAGATGCTGGACATCCAGTCCGCTGTCCGACTTAGGCAGCATGATGCCGTCTGGTTTTGCCGGCACGAGCGCCGCCAGATCGTCGTCGGTCAGTCCGGTCGAAAGATCATTGACGCGCACATAGATCACGGAGCTGGTTCGGTGCCTGTGCCCGGCGATGAAACGCGCCGCTGTGTCGCGCGCCAGATCCTTATTCTGCGCGGCAATCGAATCCTCGAGGTCGACGATGACCACGTCGGCGCCCACGCCAAAGCCCTTCTCCAGCTTTTTTTCCGAGTCGCCGGGGACGAAGAGCAGAGAACGCATCGGCTACGCCTTTTTCATCATCATGGCTTGCCTCGTGCATTTGGCAACCAGCACGTCGTTCTGGTTATAGGCGCGATGCTCGAACTCGACGATACCGCGGTCCGGTTTGGACCTGGAGTCGCGCACCGAAACCACCGTGGTCTCGACGCGAATGGTGTCGCCGTGGAAGACGGGGTGCGGAAACACTGTCTCCTTCATGCCGAGATTGGCGATGGTGGTGCCGACGGTGATGTCGTTGACCGAAATGCCGATCATCAGGCCCAGCGTGAACAGCGAATTGACCAGCGGCTTGCCCCATTCGCTCTTGGCGGCGAAATCGAAATCGATGTGCAGCGGCTGCGGGTTCAGCGTCATCACCGAAAACAGCATATTGTCGGTTTCGGTCACGGTCTTGCGCAGCGTGTGCTTGAACTCTTGGCCGACAGCGAACTCCTCAAGATAAAGCCCGGCCATGGTCGATCTCCTCTGCTGCCTAAGGGTTGATAGGCGTTGCATACCGGGCTCGCAAGCCAGTTAACGAACATGGTGAACCGTTCGTAAACCATTTGTGCCTACGGTCGCGACAGGGGCCAGAAGCGTTCTGGCAAAGGGCGTAAGCAGGCGACATGGTCGTTTCGCATTTCCTGAAATGGATCCACACGGCGAAGGTGTCGGAGCGCGTTGCAGCGGCAAGCGCACTTGCTCGCGCCTATGTCGATTCGGACCTGCCTTTCGAGGACCGCTGCGCTGCGGAGGCGGCACTGACATTGCTGCTCGATGACGCATCGTCGAAGGTGCGACTGGCGATCGCCGACGCGCTTTCCATGAGCCATCATGCGCCGCCGCAGATCGTCAGCGCGCTGGCCTCGGACCAGCCGGAAGTCGCAGCCCTGGTGCTGGCGCGGTCGCCACTGCTTACTGATGCCGACCTGATTGATCGGGTTGCCGGCGGCCAGAAAGCGACGCAGAAGGTGATCGCCGACCGGCCGCGGGTGTCGATGTCGGTTGCGGCGGCGATCGCCGAGATCGGCGAGCCGGAGGCCTGCACCACGCTGCTCGCCAACAGCGGCGCCGACATCGCATCGATCAGCTTTCGGCGCATGGCCGAGCGGCACGGCCATCTGCCTCTGGTACGCGAGGCGCTGATTGCCGACGCGCGCCTGCCCGCCGATTGTCGGCATTTGCTGCTGGTCAAAGTAGGCGAGACGCTCAAGGGCTCGCCGCTGGTGCTGGCGCTGATGGGCGCCGCAAGAGCCGAGCGCGTCACGCGGGATGCCTGCGTCAAAGCTTCCGTGACATTGATCGAAGGCACGCGTGCCGAGGAACATACAGCGCTTGTCGAACATCTGCGTCTGCGCGGTGACCTGACCGCAAGCTTCGTCATCCGCACCATCGCGCACGGCAAGGTCGACTTCTTTGGTTCGGCCCTGGTCGCGCTCAGCCAGCAATCCGAACAACGGGTGAGAGCACTGCTGGCCGGCGGCCATGACGTGGCACTGCAGGCACTGTTCCGCAGCGCCGGGCTTGCCGCCGCCACTCACGCCATCATCCTGCGCGCGCTGAAGGTCTGGCGCGAGGTCGCCAATGGCAAACGCCTCGCCGGCGTGCAGGAAGTCAGCTGGTTGATGCTGAAGGAATTGGGCGGGCAGTCCGCCGCGGGCGATCTCGCCGGGCTGGTCAAGTCGATCCATCTCGACGCGTTGCGCGAGAACGCGCGCGGGCACGCGCTGGCGATCGCGGCTGCCTAAAGCAAAAGTGTGAAACGGTTTCCGTCCGGAATTGCGTCAAGACAAAGAGGGAGCGGTTCGGCGTTTCCGTAAACGCTGAACCCGTTCCAGGCCTCGTCCTTCGCGAAAATATCCGGATCGCAACAACCGTCCTCTGTGGCTCACCTGGCAGAAGACGCTCAGATATCCAGCACTTCCGTCTCGGCGAATTCCGCGCGTTCCTGGATGAAGCGGAAGCGGGCCTCGGGCTTGGTGCCCATCAGTGCGTCGACAGCATCCTTGGTCGCCGCCTCGGCGTCGATCACATCGACCCTGAGCAGCGTACGCTTTTTCGGGTCCATGGTGGTTTCCTTGAGCTGGGCGGCCATCATTTCGCCCAGCCCCTTGAAGCGGCCGATTTCGACCTTGCCGCGCCCGGTGAATTCGGTGCGCAGGAGTTCGTCCTTATGCGTGTCGTCGCGGGCATAGCCGACCTTGCCGCCTTGGCGGATCGAATAAAGCGGCGGCACCGCCAGGTAGAGATGGCCGCCGCGAACCAGGCTCGGCATCTCCTGGTAGAAGAAGGTGATCAGCAGCGAGGCGATATGGGCGCCGTCGACGTCGGCATCGGTCATGATGATGACCCGGTCGTAACGCAGGTCCTCGTCGCGATATTTCGAGCGCGTGCCGCAGCCCAAGGCCTGGATCAGGTCGGATATCTGCTGGTTGCCGGCAAGCTTGTCGCTGCCGGCACTGGCGACGTTGAGGATCTTGCCGCGCAGCGGCAGCACCGCCTGGCTGGCGCGGTCGCGCGCCTGCTTTGCCGAACCGCCGGCCGAATCGCCCTCGACGATAAAGAGCTCGGCGCCGGCGGCGGCATTCTGCGTGCAGTCGGCGAGCTTGCCGGGCAGGCGCAGCTTGCGCACCGCACTCTTGCGCGACACTTCCTTTTCCTGGCGGCGGCGCACCCGTTCGTCGGCGCGCGCGATCACCCATTCGAGCAGTTTCGAGGCCTCCTGCGGATTGTCCGCCAGCCAGTGGTCGAACGGGTCGCGGATGGCGCTTTCGACGATGCGGATCGCCTCTATCGTTGCCAGCCTGTCCTTGGTCTGGCCGACGAATTCCGGTTCGCGGATGAACACCGACAGCATGCCCGCCGCCGAGATCATCACATCCTCGGATGTGACGATCGAAGCGCGCTTGTTGCCGACCAGGTCGGCATAAGCGCGCAAGCCGCGCGTCAGGACGTTGCGGAAGCCGGCCTCATGCGTGCCGCCTTCGGCGGTCGGAATGGTGTTGCAATAGGAATTGATAAAACCGTCGCCGCCGAACCAGGTCACGGCCCATTCGAGCGAACCGTGACCGCCCTGCTTGTCGCTCTTGCCGGCGAACATCTCACGGGTGACCTGGAATTCGTCGCCGAGCGAGGCTTTCAGATAATCCTTGAGGCCGCCCGGAAAATGGAATTCGGCCTTGGCCGGCGTCGTGTCCTTTTCCCTGATCAGGGAGGGATCGCAAGTCCAGCGGATTTCGACACCGCCGAACAGATAAGCCTTTGACCGCGCCATGCGGTAGAGCCGCGCCGGCTCGAAAGCAGCACCCTTGCCGAAAATCTGCTCGTCTGGATGGAAGCGGATCTTCGTGCCGCGCCGGTTATGCACGTCGCCGAGCTGCTCAAGGCCGGTCACCGGAACGCCTCGTGAGAAGCGCTGGCGATAGAGCTTGCGCCCAATCGCGACCTCGACCTCGAGATGGTCGGACAGCGCGTTGACGACGGAAACGCCGACACCGTGCAGGCCGCCGGACGTCTCGTAAACCTTACTGTCGAACTTGCCGCCTGAATGCAGCGTCGTCATGATGAGTTCAAGCGCCGGCTTCTTGAATTTAGGGTGGGGATCGACCGGAATGCCGCGGCCGTTGTCGGTGACTGACAGATATCCGTCGGCGGAAAGCTCGACATCGATGAAGGTCGCATGGCCTGCGACCGCCTCGTCCATCGAGTTGTCGATGACCTCGGCGAACAGATGGTGCATCGCCTTGTCGTCGGTGCCGCCAATGTACATGCCCGGGCGGCGGCGCACCGGCTCCAGCCCCTCCAGCACCTCGATGTCGGCGGCACTGTAACTCTCGCTGGCGTCGCGGGGCGCCGGCCGCTTCGCCGCCTGCACCAGCGGATCGGCCGGGCGCGCGGCGGCGCGAGCCGGTTGCGGCTGCTTGTCCAATTTGGCGAAAAGATCGTTGTTGTCGTCCATGCCGGTCCTGGATTCCGATGCTGCGAATCACCACCCGATACTGCCACGCTTTTCGCGGGCAGGCGACGGAGGTTCCTGTTACGTTCGAGGATAGAGCCTCTTACTGCAAAACCATTCGACAGCCAAGCGGCGGAAATGGGGTCGAAGCTTGGAGCATCGACGCTTTGTATACCTTGTCCGAAGGTTACGCCGGAAGACTGGCTGAAAAAACGGTATTTGCGGACTGTCGCTGACCTAGAATGCAGCGGAACCCTCACGAGGCTGTCGCGTACGCATGTTGGATTACAGTTCGCTCCTGCTCGCGGCGGCGCTGTCGGGCACGTGCCTCAGCATCACCATGTTTGCGATCTGGTTCAGCGCGCCACAGGCACGCTTTGTGCTGACGGTAGCGTGCGGCATTCTCGTGCTCGTCGCACATGTGGTGTTGTTCTGGCATTACACCAGGGATCCAAGCCTCTGGCTTTGCCAGATCGTGCTTGCGCCTCTCAGCCTCGGTTTCCTGATTATCTGCCTGTCGGCCATGCAATATCTCGGCATAGGCGATTACAGGCGCGCCATCTTGCCGACCTTGGTTGCGATGGCTGTTTGCGCGGGCGCGACGTATCTCGGGTTTGATGGTGTCGGCTTCATCGTCACCTACGCGACGGTAACGGCGCTGCTCTCGCTCATCGGGGTGATGTTCTGGATTGAGGGTGGTCACGATCGACGGATATTGCTGGTCGTCTCGTTCCTGAGCGGCGTCTGTGCGCTGTCGTTCGGACTTTGCGGCGCGGTCCTGCTGGTCAAGGGGCAATGGGTGCTGGGTGTTGCGCCCGACAATTGGGCCGAGCGGGTGAATTCCGTCGTGGCTGTCGCCTGCATGACCGGGCTCGGCGCATTGACGCTCTCCCTGCACCATTTGCAGGCGCAGATCGAATTGAAGGCCGAGACGATGACCGATCCATTGACCGGGCTTATGAACCGGCGGGCGTTGACGGCACTCTACGGCGAGCGGGTCTTCGGTCCGTTCATGTCCGTCGCCATGTTCGACCTCGACCATTTCAAGAGGACGAACGACGTTTTCGGTCATCCGGTCGGCGACCAGGTTCTGCGCCGCTTTGCCGCCGTCATCAGGAAATACGCCAGGACCGGCGTCGACGCGTTCCGGTTGGGCGGCGAGGAGTTCGTGCTCGTCATGTCGCGGATGCCGGAAGAGAAGGCCTATGACATTGCGAGCAAGATCAGCGTCGCCTTCGGCACGGAAGTCGTGGCCACACAACTTGGTCCGTTGCGAAGCACAGTCAGCGGCGGCATCGGCTTTGGCGGAACAAACGAAACCGGTCTCGACGATGTGCTGGCCGAAGCCGACGCAGCACTCTATGCGGCAAAGCGCGCCGGGCGAAATCGCGTGGTCGTTCGGGACCGGGCGAGCAAGGCCGACGGGCCGGCCTTGCGTTCTGCCTGATTGGGGTTTCTAGCTTCTTGTTAGACCCATGATCTTGTCGGAAAACCGGATTCCACTTTTCGGAATCATGATCTATTCCGCCGCACCCAGATATTCCGACAGCGGCGGGCAGGAGCAGACAAGGTTGCGGTCGCCGGCGACATTGTCGATGCGTGACACCGGCGGCCAGTACTTTGCCGCCGTATCGGCATCGCCGGCGGGGTAGGCCGCCTCCAGACGCGAATAGGGATGAGTCCATTGGCCGGCCAATGCCTCGGCGGCGGTGTGCGGAGCGTTGACCAGAGGATTGTCGGCCAACGGCCATTCGCCGTTCGCCACCTTGGCTGCCTCGCCGCCTATGGCGATCATGGCCTCGCAGAAACGATCCAGCTCGCGCTTGGGCTCGGATTCGGTCGGCTCCACCATCAGCGTGCCAGCGACCGGGAACGACATGGTCGGCGCGTGGAAGCCATAGTCGATCAGCCGCTTGGCGATATCGTCGACGCTGATGCCGGCGCTGTCCTTGAGCACGCGGGTGTCGAGGATGCATTCATGCGCGACGCGTCCGTTGCGCCCCTTGTAAAGCAGGGGGAAATGCTCGCCAAGCCGCGTCGCCACGTAGTTGGCGGAGATGATCGCCGTCTCGGTCGCCTGCTTCAGGCCGGAAGCGCCCATCATGCGAATATACATCCAGGTGATCGGCAGGATCGAGGCGCTGCCGAACGGTGCCGCCGCCACGGCATGGACCGAGCCCTCGGTGACGTGGCCGGGCAGATGCGGCTTCAGATGCGCCTTGACGCCGATCGGGCCGACGCCCGGGCCGCCGCCGCCATGCGGGATGCAGAAGGTCTTGTGCAGGTTCATGTGGCAGACATCGGCGCCGATATCGCCGGGACGGGCGAGGCCGACCAGCGCGTTGAGGTTGGCGCCGTCGAAATAGACCTGGCCGCCATGGCTGTGGACGAGGGCGCAGAGGTCGCGCGCGCCTTCCTCGAAGACGCCATGCGTCGAAGGATAGGTGAACATCAGCGCCGCGAGATTGTGCGCATGCTCGGCCGCCTTGGCCTGCAGGTCGTCCATGTCGATATTGCCGTCCTCGGTGCAGCGCACGACGACGACGCTCATGCCGGCCATGGCCGCACTTGCCGGATTGGTGCCATGCGCCGAGGAGGGGATCAGGCAGACGGTGCGATGGCCTTCGCCACGTGACAGATGATAGCGGCGAATGGCGAGCAGCCCGGCATATTCGCCCTGGCTGCCGGCATTGGGCTGCAGGGTCACCGCGTCGAAGCCGGTGATCTCCGCCAACCAGCCTTCCAGCTCGTCGATCATGGCGCGATAGCCTATCGAATGGTTTGCCGGCGCGAAGGGATGCAGGTTGGCGACATCAGGCCAGCTCACTGGCATCATTTCGGCGGCGGCGTTGAGCTTCATGGTGCAGGAGCCGAGCGGGATCATGGCGCGGTCAAGCGCCAGGTCCTTGTCGGCCAGCCGGCGCAGGAAGCGCATCATGTCGGTTTCCGAGTGGTTTTCGCGGAACACGGGCTGGGTGAGGAACTCCTTGCCGCGCGGTTTTCCTGGCATGGAACTGCCGGCGGCAACGCCGGCCTTGGCGCCGAAAAGTGCTGCGATCGCCTCCAGATCGGCTTCGGTGGAGGTCTCGTCGAAGCTGATGCCGACATGGTCGGCGTCGATGACGCGCAACAGGCGGCCCGTCTTTTCTGCGGCGGCGGCAATCGCGCCGGCTCTGCCCTTCACTTCCACAGCCACCGTGTCGAACCGGCTTTCGCCGACCACCGAAACGCCCGCTGCCTTGAGGCCGGCAGCCAGGCGGTTGGCCAGCGTGTGGACGCGGCCGGCAATCGCCTGCAGCCCGGCAGGGCCATGCCAGATCGCGTAGGCCGTCGCCATGTTGGCGAGCAGCGCCTGTGCGGTGCAGATGTTGGAGGTCGCCTTGTCGCGGCGGATATGCTGCTCGCGTGTCTGCAAAGCCAGGCGATAACCGGGACGGCCCTTGCTATCCGTCGACTGGCCAACGAGCCGGCCGGGCATCAGCCGCGTCAGCCTGTCGGAGACCGCGCAATAGGCGGCGTGCGGCCCGCCAAAGCCCATCGGCACGCCAAAACGCTGCATCGGGCCGACGGCGATGTCGGCGCCAAGCCTGGCCGGCGCATCGGTCAGCGTCAAGCCAAGCGGGTCGGCGATGAAGACGACCAGCGCGCCGGCGGCATGGGCCTTGTCGATGGCTGCCTTGTGATTGCCGTAGACGCCGAATGTATCGGGCCAGGAGACCAGCAGGGCGGCGGTGTTGTCGTCGATCACCTCGCCGTCCACCTCGATGCCGAGGGGCTCGGCGCGGGTGCGCACGACGTCCAGCGTCTGCGGGTGCGGCGTGCCGGCCAGTGCCACCTTGGTGCGCTTGTCGCGATGATGGCGCAGCGCAATGCCGACCGCTTCGGCCACCGCCGTCGCCTCGTCGAGCAGCGAGGCCGATGCCACCGGCAGGCCGGTCAATTCTGTCACCAGCGTCTGGAAGTTGAATAGCATTTCCAGCCGGCCCTGGCTGATCTCGGCCTGGTAAGGCGTGTAGGCGGTATACCAGGCCGGGTTCTCGAACAGGTTGCGCTGGATCACCGGCGGCACATGGACGCCATGATAGCCGGTGCCGATGAAGCTCTTCAGCACTGTGTTCCTTGCCATCGTCGCCGCGAGCTCGGTCAGCGCTTCCGCTTCGCTTGCGGGGGCGGGCAGGGCCAGCGGCCGGTCGAGCCGGATCGACTTCGGCACTGCCTGACTGATCAGGGTCTCGACCGAAGGAACGCCGATCGTCGCCAGCATGGCTCTGACGTCATGGAGGCCCGGGCCGATATGGCGAGCCGAGAAGGGGTAGGGTGCTGCGGTCATCTTCCTGGTCCTGCTATCAACCAATATGGGCTTTGTAAGCGGCTTCATCGAGGAGCTCGTCGAGCTGGCTCTCATTGGCCAGCTTCATCTTCCACAGCCAGCCGTCGCCGGTTGCCGCCGAATTGACGAGCGAAGGATCCGATGACAGCGAGGTGTTGGCCTCGGTGATCTCGCCGTCGACCGGTGCGTAGACGTCCGAAGCCGCCTTGACCGATTCGACCACCACGGCCGTATCGCCCTTGGCCAGCTTTTTCCCTGGCTCCGGCAGTTCAACAAATACGAGATCGCCGAGCTGCTCCTGCGCGTAATCGGTGATGCCGACGGTGGCGATGCCGCCCTCGACGCGCAGCCATTCGTGATCTTCGGTGAAATAGGTCTTTGCCATTGAAATCATCCTTTGCGGTAGCGATGGGGCGTGAAGGGCAAGGGGTGGATGTCGACCGGGATTTTCGTCCCGCGGACATCGGCGAACAGTTTTGCGCCGGATTTGGCAAGCGGTGTCTGGACGTAGCCCATGGCGACCGGATGACCGGCCGAGGGGCCGAAGCCGCCGGAGGTGACGTGGCCGGCAGGGTTGCCGTCGGCATCGAAAAGGGCAGCACCGGCGCGCACCGGCTGGCGGCCTTCCGGCTTCAGGCCGACGCGTTTTTGCGCCGGGCCGCGCTCCACGATGGCGCGCAGCGCATCGGCGCCGATGAAGGCGCCAGAGGCGCGAACCTCCTTGGGGATCGCCCACATCAGCCCGGCGCTGGCCGGATCGATCTCCGGCGTGATGTCCAGCCCGTGCAGGCACAGCCCGGCTTCGAGCCGCAGGCTGTCGCGGGCAGCAAGGCCGACCCACATCACCCGCTCGTCCTCGAGCAGCCTGGTGACGAGGTTTCGCGCATCCGCTTCCGGCAGGCCGATCTCGAAGCCGTCTTCGCCAGTATAGCCAGACCGGCTCATGAACCAGTTTTCGCGCGGCTCGATACCGTGCATGAACACCAGCGAACCCGTCTCGATGCCGACGCGGGAAAGGGCAGCCCACGCTTCGGGGCCCTGGATGGCAAGGAAGACGCGGTCGAGTGCGTCCACCTTCACGTCGAAATCGCCCTCTGCTTCGAAATTGTTGGCCAGTGCGCGCAGATGCTTTTCGTCGGCGGCGGCATTGCCGGCATTGGCGACCATCATGAAGCGCTCGGCGCCAAGCCTGGTGACGATCAGATCGTCCAGAATGCCGGCGGCCTCGTTAAGGAAGAACGTATATTTGGACTGGGAAACCTCAAGCGCGCCGGCATCGAACGGGCAGGCGCGGTTCAGAAGCGCTGCTGCCCCCGGACCGCTGATTTCGAACAGCTTCATGTGCGAGATGTCGAACAGGCCGGCATGCTCGCGGCTGTGCAGGTGCTCCTTCATTACGCCGGCCGGGTAGGTCAGCGGCATCGACCAGCCGGCGAAGGCGCCAAAGCGCGCACCGGCTGCCATATGCAGATCTTCGAGGGGAAGGTGTTTGGTGTCGTCGCCCGTCATGTCATCTCCAGAGTCGCACGCAAGCGGCCGCGAATGGCGACCAGTCCGTGCCCCTCTGTCTGAAGCCTGAGAGACTCGCGCCCCGTAACTCTGTCGGCAGCGCTTACACCTTCGGCGCGGGGGCAAGCCCCGACTTTCCAGAGTGTCTTTCCCGTCTACGGTTCTTTTGCCTGAGAGATTTCGGGCGATTTCCCCTTCGGCGGCAGCTCTCGCTGCTCTCTCCCGCAAACAGGTAGGACTCGGTCAGGAGCCCTCGACTCGTCATCCATAGCCCGTGGACGACACCTTGTCACCTGCCAGCGACATTTTTACTGGCAAGTCTTCGCTACCTCGTCGCGAACAGGTCGCGACCCTATTGTTTTGCGGGCTCGGGCTTGGCTGTCTCGAAGCGCGACATCCATTTGAAGCTGCCGAACCAGTAGCGGCGAACGCCGCCTATGGTGCCGTCGGCGGTGCGCGCGCCGATCCAGTTGTTGACGTATTGGATGAGGCGGACATCGTCCGGCCGCATGGCAAACGCTTCCGGCGTCCGCAACAGCGGGCCGCCCACCAGCTTGAGCCTGGCGTCATAAAGCCTGGCGGCCATTTGCGGCGTCGGCGATGTCGCCACCATCGCCTGTGCTTGTCCGCTGATGACGGCGGTGAAAACATCGGCCGCATTGTCGAATGACACGATGGCCGCTTTCGGGAATGCTTCCCTCGCGGCGGCTTCGTCCGTCGAGTTGGAGAGCACGGCGATCTTGTAGCCCGGCGCCGCAAGTGCCTTGCCCGGCCTTTTCCCAAGGCTGGCGATCGTCGCCACCATGCGGATATCGGCGGTACCGGTCTGGTCGGAGAACACCACCTCGCGTGCGCGTTCCGGCGTGCTGGCGTAGCCCGCCGCGATCATGTCGAAATCACCCTTGAGCAATCGCGTCTTGAGGTCGTTCCATGGCACCTCGACCAGCTTCAGGTCGACGCCGAGATCGGACGCCAGCGCACTGGTCAGGTCGACATCATAGCCGGCGAACTTTCCGTCGGCCTTCTTGAGGATCCATGGCGGATTAAGCGCGACGCCGACCGTCAGTATCTTCTGATCGATGATGCGCTTGAGGCTGTCGTCCGCCCGGGCTGGCAGCAGCGACAACGCCAACCATGCAGAAAGGGCAAGTATAATAGTGGCGATAATCTTAGCGCGCATTAATATAACCTCACTGAGCCCGTCCGGTTGTCCAGACTTACACAGAGGTGCCATTCTGTCGATAGCGGACCCTGATGGAGAGTTGCGATGTCGGCACGGATGGCGGTTACCGGTTCGATGATGTTCCTGGGTTGCATCCTGGGCAACCCGGCGAAGCTTTCGTTGCTGCCGGCGGCAGCGCAGGCTGCGGGGGCAAAACGCGTGGTCTGCTCCAGCGCCGATTACCGTTATTCCTATTGCGGGGTCGATACGCGACGTGGCGTGCAGTTGACCTCCCGTCTATCGAAGGCGCGTTGCGTATACGGTAGAAGCTGGGGCTATGACGGCGGCGGCATCTGGGTCGACAATGGTTGCTCGGCCGAATTCGCGGTCGCCGGCCCCAACCGTAACCCCTCTGCTGGCGACCTCGCCGCAGCCATTATCGTCGGCGGCGTGGTAGGCGCCATTCTCGACAACAGCAATTCGCATCGCCATCATTCCGATAATTACTATCCGAAGCCGCGCCCGCGCCGTTACGACCAATCGATTGATCCGACGCCGCAATTCGACAATCAGGGCAATCCCAACTTCGATACCCACGGCAACTACCAAGGACCGCACGGGCTTGGGAAGCTCGTCACCCCGGACGATAATCCCGACCTGAATCCGGCCCTGCGGAGCGACGGCGACGACAGCGACGACGACAGTTAGTTTAGGTGAAACTGAGATCAGGTTTCAGTCAGATGCCGCCGTACCAGTCGTAGCCATTGTCCTCCCAATAGCCGCCTCTGCCGCCGCCGATATTGGCGAAGCCGTCGACCAACTCGATCTTGTAGAGGTATTTCGGCATCTTGTAGCCGAGCTGGCGCTCGACGCGGACGCGCAGCGGCGCGCCGTTCTCGACCGGCAGCGGCTTGCCGTTGAGGCCATAGGCAAGGATCGTCTGCGGATGACGGGCATCGATCAGGTCGATCGAGCCGTAATATTTGATATCGCCGGCAAGGCTGCGGTCGATCGTATCGAGGCAGTGGAACATGACATAGCGCGCCTGCGGCTTGACCACGGCCTGGTCGAGCACCAGCGACAGCGGCGTGCCGGTCCATTTGGCAATGCAGCTCCAGCCTTCGACGCAGTCGTGGCGGGTGATCTGGGTGCGGCTCGGCATGTTCATCAGCTGCTCGCGGGTCAGCGACAGCGGCTTTTCGACAAGGCCGGAAACCTCCAGCCGCCAGTCGGCGAAATCGCTGGCGAGCAGGCCCTTGTAGAAATCGTCGTCGGGTGCGGTGACGCCGTTCGGCCGCTGCGGCTGGCGAATGTCGGCCTCGGTGAATTCCGGCGCCAGCGCATCAGTGCCGGCAAGCAGTCGCTGCGCCCGCCAGGTCAGGCCATTGGCGCTTTCGAGGAAGCTGCGCAGGCTGTCGCCGACGCCAAGCTGGCTGTCGAAGGCGTCGCAGCCCGACAGCATGATGCCGGAAAGGCCGAGGCTGGCCGAGGTCAGGAACTTTCTTCGGCTTATCTGTAGCTTGGGGCTGATCTCGAATTTCGCCATGTCAGGCACTCCTCTCTGGCGCATTGTCGGCATGCGCCGGCGGGTCGGTTCGATACCAGCCGGTGATGATTGAGCGCAGCTCGTTGATCGGACCGGCTGCCAGGATCATCAGGATGTGAATAATGAAGAAGGCGACGAGCAGCAGCATCACCGTGAAATGAATGGTGCGCGCCGTCTGACGGCCGCCGAGCAAATCGTTCAGGAACGGCAGCACCGAATCCATGCTCGGCGACATGGCAAGGCCGGTGATGATCATCAGCGGCAGCAGCACGAACAGCACACCGCCATAAGCCATCTTCTGCAAGGTGTTGTATTCGCGCCTGTGGTGAAACCTGAACCTGGCGTGGTCGACAATGTCTTGCGGCAGCCGCCTGAAATCATCGAGGCGCGGGGCAAGATCGCGGCGCAAATGGCCGTTGATGAGGCTGGCGACCAGCCAGACCAGCAGCGTGGTGGTCAGCACCCAGGCAAAGAAGAAATGAACGACGCGCGCGGTGCCGAGATCGTAGTAGGAAGGGATCGTCGCCCAGGACGGGAAAGCCCGGGAAGTCTCCTGGCCGGCCGGACCCGACCAGCCGAGCACGCCAGTGGTATCGAAGCGCTTGCCGAAGATTTCGGTATAGCCGCGCGGGCCAGTCGCGGTATTCTCGGCGCCGATGGCGAAGACGGTGTTGTTGTAGCCAAAGCCCGACTCCTTGCCGATGTAGAGCTGCGGGCGGGCGTTGAAGATCTGCAGGCCGGAAAGCAGCATGAAGAACAACGCGATCGCCCACAGCCAATGCGTCAGCCGCGTCCAGCGTGACTGGCGATAGATCAGCGTCGCATCGCTCGGCGCGGCGGTATCTGCTCCGGCGGCTTGGTTTCTGGCAAGCGATTTCATCTGTTGTTCCCTCCGGCCGCGCGTTCGCCGCGGCCTGTCAGATCTCTTCTCCTCCCAATACGTCGCCAGCCTAAGCGATGTTTCACCCGATCACGGATTTATTACGGACTGCCGAGGCTGACGGCTAGAGCGGTTCCTGATTTGACGGAATCGAAGGGGATTGAACGAAGCCGCTGACGCGGCATTTGGTGCACCGGTTTGCGGATGAC
>NZ_JAMYTP010000036.1:0-43474 GCF_040322515.1 Mesorhizobium sp. M0136 | reverse complement strand
AGCCCCATCAATCCGCCGAGCGGGTGCGCGTTTCACCCGCGCTGCCCGCTCGCGGTCGAGCGTTGCCACATTGAGGTCCCTCCTTTGGTGTCGATGGAGGACGGGCGAGTCGTCGCTTGTCACGTGCGCGCTCCGGTCACAGACATCCCGGGCCAATTGGCTGAAGCGGCCAATGCCACGACCACGACAGTTTCGGCGGTCTAGTGACAGTCAACCTATTGAGGAAGCAATGAAAGAAATTCACGCGAGAACAGTTTTGATCCAACCCCCAGGCGGACGGCTACGATACTCGATTGCAAAGAACGTGGGACGGTTCACGATGTCGCAGTTGGGGACCCTCTTTTCACGATGCGAGTGAGCCAATACCCGAACTGGCCGATAATGCCCATGCCGAGGTTTTCGATTGGCCTGATGGCGGGCGGGTGGCCTGTTCCGTTTAGTGCGGCAGCAGCGGTGTAACCAATCCCGACGAGATCGATCCCTTGGACGAGGGTACGCCGTTGTTCGGGAACACCGCGTCGCGACTGGAGCCATCATGAAGTCGCCAGTAGCTCGACGCTGACCGACTTAAGCCTCTAGATCGTATCCATACTGGATCGCGGTCAGCAAATTATCGCATTGACCAAATAGGAGCTTCATTATGTCCTACAATGTTCTCACCGCCGAATTCGGCCACGAGACCAATACCTTCAACAAGAATCCCACGGACTATGATGCCTTCGCGAGGTATTCCATTTACTTCGGCGACGACGCCATCAAGAAGTATGGCCAAGCCAATACGGAGCTGGCTGGTTTTTGCGACTGCGCGCGCGACTACGGCTGGAAACAAACGCATGTTCTCAGCGCTGGCGCCGAACCGGCAGGTGTTGTAACTCGGGACGCTTTTGATCGCTTGGGCGGGGCCATCATTAAGGCCGCAGGTCAACACAAGGAGAAGCTCGATGGCATCCTGCTTGCGCTTCATGGCGCCATGGTCACCGACTTTTGCGAGGATGGGGAAGGCGAGCTCCTGGAGCGGCTACGGGCAGCGGTCGGACCGGATATGCCCATCGCGATCACGCTCGATCCCCATGGTAACGTGACGCAGAAGATGTGCGAGCTTGCAGATATAATGGTGTCTTACAAGACTTATCCCCATGTCGATATGCGCGAGATCGGCCGACACGCCGGGGCAATTCTTCATAGGACTATGAAGGGAGAAGTTCGACCACGCACCCTGCGCGTGCACCGTCCGATGTTGTCAGAAGTGAATGGCGGGCGCAGCGATGTCGGTCCGATGGTCGAGTGGATAGCGAAATCCCTAGCCTATGAGCAAGAACCCGGCGTTCTCGCCGTCAGTATCAATGCTGGGTTCGCATATGCCGACATCCGTGAGATAGGTCCGACGGTCACAGTCACCTACGACCGCAATGAGGATAAGCATCGCGCCTTCGCTGAAGCGATCGCTGATGATATATGGAGAAAGCGTTTTGATGTAGTAAACTCTTATCTTTCGGTCGAGGAGGCAGCGAAGATCGCCAAAGCATACGAGCGCCATACAGGCCCTTTAATCATCGGGGACTATGCTGACAATCCCGGGGCTGGGGCTTACGGCGATTCGACCAATCTGTTGAAGGCGATGATCGAGGCCAGTATCGCTGATGCCGCGTTTGGACCGATAGTTGATGCAGAAACAGCCAAGCAGCTGCATGGCCACACTGTGGGTGACCGCGTGCTGGTAAAACTGGGCGGCAAGTTCGATCCGCGGTTCGGAGGGGGCCCCTTGGAACTCGAAGGCGAGGTCTGCCTTACAAGTGATGGTTCCTATACTTGCGACGGTGCCATGTACGGCGGATTGAGTTTTTCCTGGGGTAAAACCGCAGTCTTGCGCGTCGGGGGAATCGAAATTCTCGTGGTGAGCGAGCCAACACAGATATTGGACCTACAGCAATTCCGTGCCTTTGGCATCGATCCTGCTGCAAAGACCGTAGTCGGCCTGAAATCAATGCAGCATTTCCGGGCCGCTTTCGAGCCTATTGCCGGTAAGGTAATTGTCTGTGACAGTGGGGCTCTTAGTACACCGAATTGGAAAAAGCTGGCTTATCGGAACGTGCCGCGGCCAATCTTCCCGCTCGACCGAGAAATGAATATCTGAGTAAGAAGTCACGGTTCTGGTACCGATGTCGAGAGCACATGATCACATGATCGTGGTCAATATCGCATAAGTCGGATAGCACCTTAACTATTTTAGGAGTTGAGTGACTGTTCCTGCGATGAATAATGCTCACCAAGCGGTGCGACCGCAGCGTGAAAACAAGGGGAAATGCTGTAGATGTGTTGCATCGTTTTGATTACCAGCGCTATGGCAGACCCTTTCGACTTTTTCGGAGAATTAGGTGTTCAAGGGCCGCCAGTTCGACCAGTCAGTGATCCTGCTTTGCGTATGCTGGTGCCCGGCCTACAATCTCAGCCTGCGTGATCTTGAGGTGCCTCCCTGCGTTCCAACGCCAGCATTCTCATCCTGATTGACGCAACGCGAACGCCGCTCGGAGCGACGACAACGCCCGCCAATCTCTCCTCTATATAAGGGCGCAAGGTCGTGTTAAGCGCAAGCTTGGTCGGTTGGGGCGACGGGCCGATCGCTCGGCATGCCACTGGGCGGTCGTCGCGCGATACTCCAGGCCAGCTACGGGTGGCTGCATTGCGCCTCAGCTCACGAGAGATTGTCGAGGCGGACCGACCGAGCCGGCGCCCGATCTCCTGCATGGAATGGACTTGTATCCGGAGAAGCGCAAGCTCCTCGCGCTTCACCAACGACAAATACCGCCCGGAGAGCGATTTTGCCGAGGATCTAAAAATCGCTGGTGGCATACCGCCCGCCTTTCGGAACCATCTGGTTCCTACAGGCGACCTCGAGCGCAGCATCTTCGCTGCTCAGACCCGCGGCAATCGCCCACCAGAATCTGCGCAGTTCATGCCGCCCGCCACAGGCGGCCGTCCTGGCGAGGGTAATGGGACCCTTCCAGACCGAGCCGATCGCCGCTTTTGAATGCTCAAGCAACCTCCAACTCTGTTTGAATCCGCCTTGCACGCCGCGGTCAGAATGATGGATCAAACTGCCCGGCGCGGGGTTGCGCGCGGTGATCGCCATTTCGAGGGCTTCGATGGCCAGGCTTGCCCGCGGATGCGTGTCCAGGGCCCCAGCCTACGACTTTACGACTGAAGGCATCGAGAAACTGCCAGAAAGGCGAACTCCTCGGCCAGATGAAAATAGGTAATGTCCGCGACCCAGAATTGGTCGACGTCGGTCAATCATGCCACGCGCGAGATTGGGAACGACGCGCCAGCCGTGGCGTGAGTCGGTCGTCATCGGCACGAAAGGGCGGGAGCGCAAGCACAGGAGATTATCTTCTCTCAGGATCCGTAACAGCCGTTTATGATGACCTGCCACCCTTCCCGGCCTGCAAGACGCCTATCCATCGATAGCCATAGTGACGGTTATTGAGGGCGAGCTGCTGTATAAGGTGACGCAGGGCCGTCCCTTCCTTACGTGGCGCCGAACTTTGCCAATGCGGGTAATAACCGGCCCGGGGCCAGCCAGCACATCCTTTCAATGCCTTGCGACGAACCAGCGGTCATTTTTCGATGACCTACCCCGTGCCGTCAGGCGCGGTGTCCTGCCGGTGATCGTCCCTGATACGCCGCAAGGCTTCTTGAAAAAAATCGAGATCTGTTGCTGCTGGCCGACTTTCTGTTCCAGTTCGGAGATGCGCCGTCTCGCCTTGGCGAGCGCCTCTCCTCAGGCGGCGGCGCCATCTCACCCGATTGCTGCAACGGCTCCGACGAGACAACCGACGCCTTCCCGGGACGTCCACGACGACGCGCCTTGACGCTGCCGGTTAGGCGCAGGCGATCACGCCAATCGTACAGCCGTTGCCGGCTAATCCCGGCCTCCCTTGCCAATTCACTATTATTCTCGCCCACTTCCATTCGTTGCAGAAGCGAGAGCTTGTCCTCTTCATTGATGATCCTTTGCGATCCCATGCACAGTTTCCTGATCTTGCGGGAAACTGTCCGCTATTTTCTCTGTCTCGATCCAGGGGTGCACTCCAATCCCCGTCCGGTTAATTCCTGGAATCCGCAGCAAGGTCTTCCCCGAGCCCGCCATGATGCTTGCCGCGGTCGATCGTGTCTTAGCATTGAGGGCCTCAATCAGACTGCCTGTCACAAACCACGTGCTCTGTACTCAACACGGGCGTGAGACTTTTGCAGTAGGTCAATTGCCGCGGGTTCAGCAATAGTCGGCCACTCAGCGAAACAGTCGCTCGCTGTTTATTTTCTTTTTCCGGAGGCCGGCATGACTGCTCAACTACAAGTCTCTCGTAGAGGAGGGCGGGAAGCGCGGCGGACGATCCGCATGGCGCCGAAGGTCGACATGTTGCCGACGCTCAAGCGCGGCCTGCCGGTCGTGGAGCCGATGGATGCCGAGCAGGTTGAACGCATTCACGAGGCCTCCCTCGCGATCTTGGAAGAAGTAGGCGTGGTGTTTCGCGATCCGATCGCGATTCAGGACTGGAAGAGAGTCGGAGCGGACGTTCGCGCGGATGACCGCGTTCATCTCGACCGCGGCCTGGTCATGGAGCTCATCAAGACCATTCCTCCCAAGGTCGAATACTTCGCGCGAGATCCAGCGAAGAATGTCGAGCTCGGAGGCGACAAATCCATCTTCGTGCCGATGACCGGCGCGCCTTACATGCGCGACCTCGATGACGTCAGGCGTGGCCCAACGATCGCGGACCTTGGGACCTTCCACAAGCTGGCGCACATGATGCCGGCATTGCATTCATCGGCGCACCACATCGTCGAGCCAATGGACATCGTTGTCGCGCATCGGCACCTGCACATCACCTATTCGTCGATGAAGCACTCCGACAAGATATTCATGGGTATGACCACCTCGCCCAAGAATGCCGAGGACGTGCTCGATATGTGCGAGATCCTTTTCGGCGAGGGCTTCCTTGAGAAGCATGCAGTGACCACCGGAAACTGCAATGGCAATTCGCCGCTCGTGTGGGACCAGGTCATGCTGGGCGGCATGCGTGCTTTCTGCCGGCGCAATCAGCCAGTGTTGTGCTCGCCCTTCGTACTGGGCGGCGCGAACACGCCAGCCTCCACCACGGCGGCAGTGGCACAGCTCAATGCGGAGGCGCTTTCGGCACTCGCCTACACGCAGGTGGTGCGCAAGGGCTGCCCCGCGATCTATGGGCATTACCTGTCGACCGTGTCGATGCAGTCGGGAGCGCCGATGGCGGGAACGCCTGAAATTTCCCTCATGAACTTCATGATCGGCCAAATGGCTCGCCGCTACAACGTCCCTTGGCGTACTTCGAACTTGCTCGGCGGCGCCAAGGTCTTCGATGCGCAAGCAGGCTATGAAAGTGCGATGACAATGATGGCCGTGCTGATGTCAGGCGCAAACTACATTTGGCATTCGGCTGGCTGGAATGAAGCCGGCATGCATTGCTCGATCGCAAAGTTTGTCGTGGACGGCGAAGTCTGCGCCATGGGCTATCGCATGACGCAAGGCATCCAGTGGGACGATTTTGATGAAGCCCTGGCTGCGGTGCGCGATGTCGGGCCGGGAGGCCATTACTTTGGACATCCGCATACACAGGCGAACTTCGAGAAGGCCTTCTTCATCCCAAAACTCTTCGACAATAACTCAATCGAGCAGTGGTACGCTGATGGCTCCAAGGACATCAAGCAACGCGCCCTGGATCATGCGCGCCGTCTTCTGGCCGAATATGAAGAACCTAAGCTCGACGTCGCGAAAGACGAAGAATTGCGCGCGTATATCGATCGTCGCTCCCGGGAAATCCCCGCTGTCGACGCGCTCAACGAGGAATACTGAGCATACTCATGCGCGTTGACCAGATCAACGTCTATAAGGTCCAGCTGCCTGTTAAAGGTGGCACCTATCGAATGGCAAGCGACGACGTCGACGCGCTTGACAGCACCCTCGTCGAGATTGTGACCGATGACGGGCTGACTGGCTGGGGCGAAACCTGCCCGGTCGGGCCGGTTTATCAGCCGCATCATGCACTCGGCGCACGCGCGGCGATTGCCGAAATCGCGCCAGGTCTTTTGGGCGCCGAGATCGCCTCGATCAGGCTTCTCGCCAAACGCATGGACGAGCGCTTGAACGGGCATGGCTATGCCAAGGCAGCGTTCGATATAGCCTTCCTTGACCTTCTCGGCCAGCGGCTTGGAGTGCCGGTCTCGACACTGCTGGGCGGTGCGCTGGCCGACCGTGTTCCGACCTACTATTCGCTCATTGTTGGCCCGCCTGACGAAACGGCCAGGATTGCCGCCGAGAAGGTGAAGTCAGGTTATCCACGCCTGCAAGTCAAAATCTCGGGGCGAAATCTCGAACGGGATGTGGCCTCGATTCACAAGGTTTGGGAAGCGGTGGGCTACAAAGCGCGTATCGCAGTGGATGGCAATAGGGGCCTCACTGTCGCTGCCGCCATCCATCTTGACCGGCTTTGCCAGGCGATCCCATTCGTTTTCGAGCAACCCTGCAACACAATGGATGAGATCGCCACCCTGAATGGCAGGGTGACGCATCCGGTATATTTGGACGAGAACACCGAAGATCAGAACGCAGTACTCAGGGCGATCTCCCTCGGCATCGCGGATGGCTTCGGCTTCAAGGTCACGCGTCTCGGCGGCCTCACCAAAATGGCGACAATGCGCGACGTTTGCGCCATCCGCTCGCTACCGCACAGTTGTGATGACGCATGGGGTGGCGACATAATCGCGGCGGCCTGCGTGCACTTAGCTTCCACTGTGGAGCCGCGCCGTTTTGAGGGCGCCTGGATCGCGCAGGAATATATCGAAGGACATTTCGACGCGAACAATCCGATTGTCATCGAAAATGGTCACATCGCCGTACCGCAACTGCCTGGCCTCGGTGTCAAACCGGAACCCGGCATGTTCGGTCAGCCGGTAGTCACGTACGGATCCTAGTGAACGCGCCCGCCAACATCATCGCAATTACCTCGTTGGCCAAGCCGACAAATTCGGCGGCGGCCGATCGACCGTTTGACCTGGTGGTTCTGGTGTTACCCGGGTTCTCGCACCTGGCGCTTCACGCCTATATCGAACCTTTTCGCATCGCAAACACGGTATCCAGGCTGCCGCTGTTCCGGTGGCGAATCGCAGGGCTTGATGCTCGGCCAATCGAGGGCGCCAACGGCCTTTCGGTTGCCGTTGATGTCGCGATAGACGAGCTGGTTTCCGGCTCGGACGATCGCAGACCGAACCAGCTCGCTATCGTGACGGGTGAGCCGGTGGAACAGCAACTGACGCCTGAACTCAATGCATTTCTGCGAACGATGGCGCGTCGCGCGGTGCCGATGTCTGCGGTTGGGACAGCGACATGGCTGCTTGCCCGGACGGGCCTTCTGGCAGGCACACGCTGCACGATACACTGGTCGCGGCTCGCTGCTTTCGCCGAAGTGTTCAATCAGCCCCGCATAAGCGATTCCTTGTTTGTCAAGGACGGCCAGTATTCAACCTGCGCAGGAGAACTGGCAGCTTTCGACCTGGCGGTTGATCTGATCGGCAGCCATGCCGGCGGGTATATTGCACAGGAGGTCTGCCGCCACGCGACTGTCCAAGGTCAGCGCTCAGGATCAAACCGCCAGACCGGGCCGTCAGGTCTGGCCTTTGCCGGTGTGAGCGACAAGCTCCTGATGGCAATGCGGATCATGGAAGAAAATGTGGAGTTCCCGCTGACAATGGAAGTGGTTGCGCAACGGGCCGGAGTATCGCGGCGCCAGTTGGAACGCTTGTTCGCTTCCCATGTCCGACTTCCGCCAGTGCGCCACTATCTCCGGATCCGCACAGACCATGCCAAGCGCCTGATCGAAGGGACGCGGATGCCCATTATCGACATTGCCATGGCCTGCGGGTTCACGTCTGCTTCGCACTTCGCAAAGTGCTTCAGAGCTTTCAATGGAATGTCGCCGCAGCAGTGTCGAGCGACAGTGCCGGCTTGGGTTGGGCCCGGCCTGAGATGATAGCGTGGTATTTGAACTTGGCGGAGAACAGCGGCACCTCTATCCATGCCAAATGTTTGGAGTCGATCTGCCCACCAACAATCAGAAAGCGGCGCAACAATACGTCCGGATCATAGCGCTCAAAGCGGCGAGATGCGCCTATCCGTTGTCCTATTCCCTGTCGACCGACGTTCACCGTGGCAACCATTCGATTAATGACGGCTTTGATACCGCCCCGATCATGATGGCGCAGGACGACTTCTCACGATTGCATGATGCGGGGGCGGCGAGGATTTCATTTCATCCCAAGAAGATTCTGCGATTGCACTATTGCGTTGGGAAGATGCTGTAGCGTCTCGGAGATGACTGTTCGAACAGTCCCGCGTAGCTGCAGTTGGTGATGACTGGTGCGAAGATAGTGGAAGCGTCGCGGCATTCCGTAAAGACGGTCAACCCAGCCAATGCCGGCGAAACGGGCCGCGGTTATGCGGGCCGGCTTATGGTGGCGGTCTACAGGCAGGGGTGGCGCGCAACAGACAGATGGAGGGATTGAGCCCAGGATAATGACGAAGGACATGCCACCTATATTCGAGACATTTCTGGAACAGCTGTCGGCGAGTGTCGATGAGGCAGATTTCCGTGATGCCATGGCTGACGCGGCCGCAGAACTTGATCTACTCACCTTCGCCTACTTGTCCTTACCCTCACAACCCTCCGGCAAACCCAGGCTGATCTCGAACTATCCATCTCGCTGGACCACGCAGTATCTGCGAAACCGGTATGAGAAACTTGATCCTGTCGTCTTGCGCGCGCGGTTTGGCGGCGACCCGTTTCTATGGGGATCGGATTTGTGTGGCATCAAGATGTCGCCAGCTCAACAGCAGCTATTTGATGAGGCGGCCCAGTTCAGCATCCGCTGCGGTTTGACGATCCCGATTGTCGATCTTCGCGGCTGCATTGCCGCGATCACTTTTGCCGCTGATGAGCCCAATCCAGCATTTCTCCGGGTGGCTGAACGGTATGAACAAGCTCTTCAGCTCTTGGCAACCTGTTTTCACACTTGCGTTCGCCGCAAGCTGCCGGGTGATCGAACAGTGGATGGCATTTCGCTGACACCGCGCGAATATGAGTGCCTGCAGTGGGCCGCGCGCGGCAAGTCAGGCTGGGCTATCGGCCGCATCTTGGGCGTCAAGCCGCGCACCGTCGCTTTCCATTTGGACAACGCTAAGAAGAAGCTCGGGGTGCGCACCCAAAATCAGGCCATAGCGCTGCTAGCTTCCTCAACGTCTTCAGTTCTCTGAAAACTGAATTCGTCTTTTAGGCGGCCTGCCACGCGAAGAGGCTGTTTCAGCGGCGCATTCGCCTCCGCATCGACCTGAAGCTGAGTGATGCTATTTCGCCGGCTACTCAACCAGGTGCGATTCAGCCCTATTCTGCTGTCCACGCAGGGGCTCATACATTTTGCAAGTGGTTTGCAGAACTGGTGCTTCATCCTCGAGATCGTCGTTCGACCCGGTGTCTATGACGAGGACGGAGCCGTCGAAGGCGCTGCCATACCAACGGTTCTTTTGGCGGGCGACCGCAGCCAACATGTTGTAATTGCGCCGTGCAAAGCAGCATCTCCAACTCGTCGTTTCCGGCGCGGCGGTTACTCGGACTGTCCGACTTGTCACCGACGCGACCTGGACCACTCGGCAATTGAGTATCGGTTGTGGGCGCTTGGAAGGCTCAACTAGTCTTACCGCGTACGGACGAACTGCCAAAAACCCCCGTTTTCGTCGGAAGCGAATTGTCTTCGTCTCCGGTTTATTCTCCGGGCACTCGACGGCTCCTCTGCCGGTGTTTCGCACCGGGAAATCGCCGAACTGCTGCTCCGCGAGTCGCGGAGCAAGGCCGACCGGACATATTTCCTCGCGATCATCTGGGAGACCCATTCGCCGCCACCGGGCGGCGCGGCCACGCGCTCACGAACGGCGTGTCCAGGGAGTCCCTTGCTTGGACGTAACGGAGCGCACGGCGCAATTCGTCAGCTGGCGAACAATGCCTTGTAGCCGCTCGTCACCATCCAGTTCGCACGCTCGAGATGACTGCGAAGAGCCTTTCGCGCGCGCTCCGGTTCGCTTGCCGGATCAATGCCGAAGGACGAGCCATTTCCTCTTCGCTGGCGTCGTCAGCGGATGCGTCTAGGAGCCGCATATAGGTCGTGAAATGCTCTTTGTCGTAGCTCGTGAGGCTGTCCGACCAATGGACTTGGTCGGCAATCGGCGTGTTCGATTTAGGCTGTAACATCGCTGGATTCTATCTCCCGCGCGAGATGCGCATGCAGCCCAGTCTCGATGTGGCAGCCCGCGTGTCTGATGGGCTGGGCGGGGCGCGCACGCGCGGCTCTCTTCACCAATCCCGTTGCCGTGCTTGCCGGTCGGCGGATTGCGCTGCTCATCTGGCACGCCATTACGACCGTCGGCAATAGCTGATGGAGCGCCGAAAGCCTCCATCGTCGCCGGCCAGAACGCCACGGCTCCTCGGACCACCGGATGGGTGAGGCGGACCTGGATGGGGCGGCCGATCAGCCAATGCGGAAGAAGGACCTGTCGACCTCGACGTGGTAAGCGGATACGCCAGGCCACCTTCCATTTGACATTGGGCGAACGGTGCCGCCGGCAACGGCCTCACGGCTGCTCGCTCGATCTCCTCGAACAGTTCGCGGCGGCGTTTGCCGACATGGCGGATCGGCCTGCTTTAGCGAGCGGAAGGAACCATGTTGATGGCCCACCGTTCTCGATGGCAGCGAGCGGGTAAGATTTGTTACCGCTCGCAATGACCATTTCACAGCCCGCGTCCGTGGCAATCCTTGCTGCCATCAACTTTGTTACCATGCCACCCGAACTGTGGCGAGCCAGGGAATGACCCGCCATTGCCTCTATCTCGGGAGTAATGCATCTAACCTCTGTCACCAGACGGGCTGCGGGGTTGTCGTGTGGGTTTTCCGAGAAGAGGCCATCTACGTTGGAAAGCAGAACGACAACGTCAGCGTTTACCATCTGCGCGACCCGTGCCGCCAGCTGATCATTGTCGCCAAAACAGAGCTCCGCCGTTGCGGTCGTGTCGTTCTCGTTGATAATGGGTACGGCGCCAACTTTGAGAAGTTGTTGAAGCGTTGAAGCCGCATTCAGGCGGCGATGCTGATCGTCTATATCTTCGCGGGTCAATAGTATTTGCCCAACGCCAAAACCATAGCGTTTGAAACTCTGTTCATAGGCACGCATGATTCGAACTTGACCGATAGCGGCCGCCGTTTTCTTCTCCTCAACTCGCAGAGATCTGTCCAGATGATTGAAGTGACTTGAGCCGGCCGCGACAGCACCAGAGGTGACGATGATCACCTGCTGCCCGCGTGCGAACAATCGGACGACATCCTCTATTAGCGTCTGAAGCCAAGGACCGCGTATCTCTCCGGTTTCTGCATCGGCGATCAGTGCCGAGCCAATCTTCACTATCAGCCGGCGAGCCGAAAGCAATCGGATCGGGCTTAATGGTGCTGCCGTTGAGTGTTGCTGCACTAGAAGTGAAGACACGTCTCTCCAATCTCACCTTTCTTGGCGGCGGGGGCTTGGAGGCTAGAAGGGCGCACGAGGCGCCCTTCATTTCCGATCAGCTATCAGCACGCCGCCTTCACCTTTCGTTATTAGAAGCGGTAGGTGACACCTGCGCCTATCACCCAGGGATCGAGCTCCGCCTTTCCCGTCAGCTTCGCGCCGTCCACCGTGACGTCGAAGTCTGGCTTGAGGAAAAGCTTCTTCACGTCGAAGTTGACGCCCCAGTGCTGATCCACCATGTAGTCGAACCCGACCTGCAGCGCGGTGCCGAACGTGTTCTTAATCTTGAGAGCATCGGCGCTGCCGGCATCCTGGTTATAGAATATCGTGTAGTTCACGCCGGCGCCGACATAGGGCTTGAAGGCGCCGAGACCGGTAAAATGATACTGCAATGTGAGCGTAGGCGGCAGCAGCCAAACCTTGCCGATATTGCCCAGCCCGCGGATCGTTCCTTGGCCCTCGATGTTCGCATAGGTGGTGCCGAGTATAAGCTCGGCGGCGATGTTGTCCGTGAAGAAATAGGAGATATCGAGTTCCGGGATCACGGTGTCCGAATAAGAAAGACCGGAGCCTGACACTGCATTGACGTAGCCCGAATCCTCGGTGATGACCCCCAACCCACGCAGGCGGATTTGCCAAGGGCTTGGCGCTTCCGGGACCGAGGCTCCTACCTGCAGGACGCACGCGGGGTGCGCAAGGTCCGCCGCGACGGCCTGCTGTCCCACTACCATGAGGATGACGGCCGCTGTTACTCCCCGCGACACGCCCATTCGCTTTTTCTCCATGATATTCTCTCCTTGCTCTTCAGAAATGATGCGATGCACTATGAAAAAATCCTGCTGGGATCGACGGAGCGCTCATGCGCAGTTTGCGTGGGACAGCGCACACATTATTTGCGCCGTGCTCGCAATCATCGACCTGTACTCACTTGTTGAAACGTGCCCTTTGTCTCCGTCCACCTATCGAACGCCATCGGCTTGCCAGCCGATCGCACTGCGAAGGAAATTGGTGCCCAGGGCAATGAATGCGGCCCGCTCGCGATTGTCCTTGCCGTAGCCGTGCCCGCCCGCGCTGAGCTCGTAGAAGTAAGCGGGATAGCCAAGAGCCTGCAGCTTTGCAGCCATCTTGCGCGCATGGCCGGGGTGGACGCGGTCGTCCCGCTTCGTGGTGGCGAGCAGGATAGGCGGATAGGGCTGTCCCGGAGTCGCGCCGTGATAGGCAGAGATTTCCCTCAGGAAAACCCAATCGTCAGCCTTGTCCGGATCGCCATATTCGTCGATCCAACTCGCGCCCGCCAGGAGCTTGGGATAACGGCGCATGTCGACAAGCGGAATTGTGCAGAACAGTGCGCCGAAATGCTCAGGATAGCGGGTCAGCATGTTGGCTATCAGCAGGCCGCCATTTGACCCGCCCTCGGCGGCAATCCGCCTCGGCAGCGTAATGCCCCTTCGCACCAGGTCGGCGGCAACGGCGGCGAAATCGTCATGGGCAAGACGCTTGCCCTCCCTGCGCCCGGCATCGTGCCAACGGGTGCCGAACTCGCCGCCGCCCCGGATGTTCGCCACCACGCACGTGCCGCCGCGTTCGAGCCACAGCTTGCCGACCGAGGAATTGTAGGAGGGCAGGAGCGACATGCCGAACCCGCCATAGGCGGTGAGGTGAACCGGGGCATCCCCGTTCCCGTCAGCCGGACCGACCTGCGTATAGGGAATCATCTCACCATCGATCGAGACCGCCTCGTGGCGCGTGACCACCAGTCCGGATGCGTCGAAATTCTCCGGGTTGCGCTTCAGGATTAGTGAAGCGCTGAGAGGCGGCGCGGCATTGAGATCGAATAGTGAAAGCTGCGGCGGCGTGATCGGATCCTGAGCCCAGACCAGGACCTCTCCATTGGTTTCGTGACCTTCTGCGTCGAGTGACCAGAGTTGAACATTGTTCGCGCCGGGCACAGTGTCCAGGGTTCGGCGCGTCCATCCCTTGGGACCGGGGGTGAACATCTCGAATCGCGGAACGAGGTTGCTGAAGTAGGAGCTGATGAGCTTCCCGTCATTCCAGAAGAATGACTGCAGGGAACGCCTTTCGGCTGGTTCAAACAGGGTACTAAATCCGCGCTCGCCGGCCAGGAAAGAGTAAAGCGAGATGCCGATCAGCGCGTCGGCGGCATAGGTAGTCCCGCCAACCGTCCATGCTCTGCGCGGCTTTACCGCCAGCCAATCGCCGAAGGCATTCCACCAGGCGTCCCGAGGAAGGTCGATCTCAACCGTCGGCCCGCCTCTATCCCCCATGCGGACTATCTTCTCGAAGCAGGCCAGCTGCTCGACGAACCATAGGCGCTCGCTCTCGGCGGTGCGGTCCAGATGGCCAGACACACCGAGGGTATCGGAACCGGTCTCGAAGATTACCGGGGCCGTCAGGGGATCCGCGCCACGCTCCCACAGTCGCACGGTGCGAGCGTAGCCGGAGCGGGTCGCCATGCCATCACCAAGCGCACTGGAAAGCAGAAGCGTGTCAGGGTCGAGCCAATTAACCTCGCCCTTGGCCTCCGCGAGGTTGAAACCATCGACGACAAAGCTAAAAGATCCGAGATCGAATTCGCGATGCACGACCGCGTCGCTGCCGCCGCGCGACAGGCGCAGAACGGCTCTTTCCCGTCTCTTCGGCTCAAGGGACGCGCCGCTCCAGATCCAGTCCTCTCCGTTACTAGCGGCGAGGGCGTCCAGATCGAGCAGTAGCTCCCACTGGGGATCAACTTTCATGTAGGCGGCAAGGGTGGTCCGGCGCCACAGTCCGCGCGGATTTCGGGCATCTTGCCAGAAATTGTAGAGGTACTGGCCGTGGCGCCTGCTCAAGGGAATCCGGTCAGGGCGATCGAAAATTGCGGTCAGGGCGTCATGGTCCCGCTCGAATTGCGGTCCACCGAACTGCTCCAGGGTCCTGGCAGACTGGCTGGCGGCCCAGTCAAGTGCCCGTTCGCCTTCTACATCTTCGAGCCAAAGATAGGGATCATCGTCGGGAGCATTCAGCGTTGGGCGGCAATCGAATGCGGTCATGTCCGGTTAACCCGAAGAGTGAAGTCGCCTGGAAAACAGGCGCAAAGTCTTCCGTCGGCCCAGGAAAGCTCCGCTTTCGCGGCTGCGACCGCATGTTCGGCGCGCATGATCATGTATGATTTCTCCCCTGCCCGTGCCGCAGCGCGTTTTGCGGACAGCCTCGCAGGAGTCGTGCCAAGTAAGAAAATCGTCTCAAAACAATGCGATCACCCTGATGGCGCTATGTCTTATGTCCGACATCGTCGAAGATCCGACAACGAATGCAGCCGTGACCGCCTGATAGAACCTCCCGTGCCAGATCGGTGGGCACTGCGGAATAAGCAGTGAAGCTCACCGCGAAACTGGCCGAACTTCGGATCGACATCGGCGACGCGGCGATCGACGACCACTGCGTCGCCGGTGTCGGGCGCGGCACAGCCTGAGGACACCGCGGCGCGATCATCGAATAACTGCGTTTACGTTGCCTCCATCCTCGCCCACCGGTGGGCGCGCAAAGGACTGCTTTGCGGCCTCATCCCTCCGCCTGGATCGCAGGGACCGAACGGCGCACGTGCTTTTGGAACCGGCAGAGTGGTCATCACGCAATTGTCTTCCGGCTATCTTTCCAGAGATTCGACAATCCAGTTGGTGAAGGTCCCATATCGCCCAATCATTGATGTGCTTAGGTCTGGGCATGCCCCCATCCGCAACCATCTCATCAAGAGCATCGATCCGACACCAACATAGAGAATTGCTTCCCCATGAGAGAGGCGTCGCGGCGGACATGAGAGTGCGCCACTCTTGATGATCGCGGGCTCCGAGGATGTCGGGATCGAGCCAGTGAACGGCACGATAGGGCGAAGGATCTGGCAGCTCTTGCAACTGCCGACCTCGATGGGAGAAGGAAATCGCGATCTGTCCGGCAGAGACACAAGGTTCTGCACCGTCCGTTCATGAAGACTTCCTGCTGGTCTCCATAAGAGAAGTATTCTGGTGCAGAAGGTGCCCCGATTAGCTATTCGGAAAAAGGCGACATCGAGGTGCAAATCGGGCGCCGCCGTGAGGCGTCCCCCTCAATGTCGGATTTCCGACAGGATCGCAAATCCGCCAACCCATTGTTTAATAAAATGTTCCGTCTTTGGCACGGCCGATGCAGGGGACTCTGCATCAAAGAGAGGTCGTCCATGATCATCCGCACCGAAAATGCCGTCGCCGCAGTGAAAACCGCGCTCTCGCCTGCCATCAAGCCGCCGAAAGGCCGGCGCGTCATGGTTGAGGCGGGTGATTGCGCCGGCTTCAAACACCTTAATGGGCTTGGAAAGCGTCTCGCGTGACGGCGAGGCGGGCATCCAGACGGGTGGAAAGGACATACGTCGTTGCCCCACGTCGCCGGCATGAACCGTCGATTGTCACCGCGCTGGAATGCTGGGGTCTACATTCGGCGACCCGAACGCGGACAAATACCCGCAAACCCGGTCGGGACCGGGGCTCGAAAACGTCCGCGAGGGGGCCCAATGGCTATGGCCGATATTCGCCGCGAACAAGCCGCCTAGCGGGAAGACTCTATAGGAGGAAAGCAAGTGGAGTTATCTTGCGTTGGGGTCGGTGCTGGGCCGTCTAATTTGAGCCTTGCGTGTCAGATACACGAACAAGTTGGGGAAGGGGCACTGTTCCTGGATCGACAGGTCGACTTCCGCTGGCATCCAGGCATCGCATTCGATTCCTCAGAGCTCCAGGTGAGCCACTTCAAGGATCTGGTCACGCTGGTGAATCCGCGATCAGCCTACACTTTCGTAAACTTCCTGCACGAGAACGGGCGTCTGTATCACTTCCTGAACGCACAGTTCGAAGCCGTGCTCAGAGTTGAGTTCGAACAATACCTGAACTGGGCCTTCCACAGGAACCCACTTGTGCGTGGCGGCGAGACGGTGCGCGAAATCCGCTTTGACGGCGAGTTTCGGGTGCGGACGGATAAGGCGGTTCTCGGCGCCAGAAACGTCGTGGTCGGCATTGGCAAGCAGGCGCAAATTCCGCCTCAGTTTCAGGGCTGGACTGGACGCAACCTGTTCCACTCATCTGTTTTACTGCACATCCATCCTGAGGTGCGGAGAAAGCATGTCTGCGTGGTTGGCGGAGGCCAGTCGGGAGCCGAGGTGATGTTGCACCTTGTCGGGCTGCCGAAAGAACGGCGGCCTGCCTCGATCACTTGGGTCTCGCAGCGTGAGAACTACCTGCCTCTCGACAACAGCCCGTTCACAAACGAGTTGTTCATGCCCTGCTTCTCGGATCGTTTCGCGGCGATGAGCGAGTCGCAGCGTAAGCTGCTCCTGCGGCTTTTCGTGCTTGCCTCGGACGGCATTTCGGAAAGCACGTTGCGCGCGATATATCAGGCGCTGTACCGCCACGCATTTTTCGAGCCAAACCGATCCGACATCACACTGCGGCCGGGCTGCACCGTCTCGCACTCCGTCAACGCCGGCGCGGGTCACAGGCTGACCCTGCAGCACGACATGGTCGAGGTCGAAGAAGTCACGGCTGACATCGTCATCCTGGCCACCGGTTACGAGAACGCGGTGCCAGACTTCTTAGAACCCATCGCGCACCGGCTGGAGCAGATCGACAATGAATTAGCTATTCGCGAGGATTTTTCGGTGAGCTGGGACGGACCGCGTGACAGACGCATCTTCGTACAAAACGCGAGCCTCGGGCAGCGCGGCCTGGCCGATCCGAACCTAAGCCTGCTGGCCTGGCGCGCGCGCCGCATCCTCGATAGCCTTCTTGGGCGCGCGCCATGCGCGAACCCCGAGCATCCGGGCTTCATCAGCCATACCTCGATCGAGAGCTGGCCCGACCCCGTAGCCGAAGAAATGGGCAGCGGGATATGACTCGTAGACTTTTGATCATCGGCGGTGGCATCCTAGGAATGATGTCCGCCTCCGCTGAGGCGAAGGCCGGAGGTTTCTCCGAAATCATCGTGACCGAACAAGCCCTTGGACCAAGCGGCGCATCGCATTATTCTGGGGGCGTGCATTTCCCCTACGGCTGTCAAGACCGTACCAGCTCGCTCACTCGAAAGAGCGCCGTGGTCTTGGCGGCCATGGCTGGGTCGGCGGTCAGCGGATGGTGCCGGCCTTTAGCGATGCGTGTCGTGGCTGGACCGGGTGAAGCGATTGATCCGGCCCAGTTTACGGAACCCCTGGACCCGGCTGAGCCTGACATAGGCAGTCTCGCGCCGAGCTTCTGCGGACAATATCCGCCGGAACGGAACGCACTTAGCATCGCCGTCCCACATGACGTGAGTCCGTCTCCGTGGACCCGCAACTTGACCAGCGCCCGACTGCCCTAATTGGGATGTCCGACCAACCAGTCTTTCCAACAGGAGGCTTTTCGCATGTTGACTGATGCACAAAGAGAAAAGTGGCAGAAAGACGGATACGTCAGGCTCGAAAGGTTCTTCGCTCCAGCGGCTCAGGAAGACATCTCTACTTTTGTCGAAGACATGTCACGCTGGGATGTCAGCGATGATAAATGGCTCATGTGGTTCGAAAAGACGACGGACAATCGAAAGATCATCTCCAAGATCGAGAATTTTCTCGACTTCCATGATCCATTGCGTCGTTTGCTCTTAGAAGATCAGCGCATAAAGTCAGCGGTCGAGGATTTGCTTGGCGAAGATTCGCGCAGGCTCAAGGAGTTGCTGATTTTCCACTACCCCGACAGCGGCGGCTATCTCCCGCATCAGGACATTTATCACATTCCACACAAACTCCCCGACCGGATGGTCCATGCGGTGGTTGCCATAGGCATCGACGACTCCGACCCGGAAAACGGCGGGCTTTTCTTCAGCCCCGGCAACCACAAGAAGGGGGTGTTTCCCATGGATGCCGGTGGGGTGATCGATCCTCAAGTCGCCGAAATGTTCGCCTGGGAACCCGTAATATGGAAGGCTGGCGACATCTTCATCTTCGACGATTACGCACCGCACTACTCACGACCGAACAAAAGCAATCGTTCGCGGCGGACACTCTACTTGGTGTTCCAGCGTGCTTCAACCGGTGGACCGACCCGCGCTGAATATAACGTGCTTAAGCGCGCCCTTAACCCGCCCGAGGGCAAAGTGGCCGATCTCGACAAACTCAAGCCCCCAAATGGCATTTTCTATCGCGATTGAGCTCACGCAGCCAGGCGGAGGCATGCACACGAAACTGATCGACCACTCAAAAATGGGCGGAGAGTATGGCGTTCTGATTTGCGGGCTCGCGGAGCATCGACCGCAGCCCGTTACGACGCTTCGGCACGTGGATTGTGGAGGTGGTCGCAGGGCGGTCTTCTGTGACGCCTACAGCCCGACTGGCGCCCCTCGTCGCCCGCCTGGCGGCCCAGAGCTGCATTATCCTGGCCGGGGGCCGCCAACCGGGTCGGGCTACCGTTTCTCTCCACAAATTGCACGGGAGGCTGTCGCGTTGGCAGACGAAGATCCCACTGCTTCAACAGCTTAGGTTCGTCATGCGCAAATACAGGTTTTCTCGAACGGAGCTGTCGCGGGCGTTCGGTATCGACATGGCCACGCTTGGAACGGGAAGCGCTCGCACGGGGTTTTCGTTCGGTAGGGTTGCACCGGGCGTTACATCCGAGGCCCATCGGCACGACGAAATCGAGGCCTTCGTGATCCTGTCAGGATCGGGCAAGGTCAGGACCGACCTTGGGGAAATCTCGGTCGAGGCGGGCGATGTCGTTCTGTTCGACCCTTTTGAAGCGCATCTGCTGCGCAACGACGGAAACGAAGACCTAGATTTCGTCGATGTCTACTGGCGAGACGGCGAGGCCGCCCTTGATGCCGCTGCAAAGACCACAGCTCCACGCGGGCCGATCTTCGTCTTCTCCACGCCGCCAACGCCAAATGGCGATCTGCATCTGGGGCATCTTTCTGGCCCCTATTTCGGCGCCGACGTCTATACTCGTTTCCTGCGCATGAAAGGAGTCGAAGCCTATCACCTCACTGGAAGCGATGACAACCAGAGCTACGTCGCGACACGCGCCGATGCCGATCAATTGACGCCTGCAAGCGTGGCGCGCACCTACGCCGACGAGATTCGCGCCACGCTTGCACTTTTCGATTGTGAGGTCCACAGCTTCCAACTCACGACGGGCGATGATGGTTACGGCGAGTTTCAAGCCGCGTGTTTCCGCAGTCTTCTGAGCAGCACGGCGGTAGATCTGCGCCAGAGCCCTGCGCTTTTCGATGCTGTGACAGGCCACTATCTTTACGAGCCGGATGTTAGCGGCCTCTGCCCCGATTGCGGCGGCTCCGCCGGTGGCAACATCTGCGAGGAATGCGGCGCCCCAAACCTTTGCCACGATTTGGGTGCAGCCCGGTCACGGCAGTCTGCCGAGGCGCCGCTGGTCGGCTCCGTCCGCCGCCCGGAACTTGCCTTGGACCGATGCTACGACAATATCGACCGGCATCTAAGGGCGTCGGGCGTCCCGCTACGGATCTTGGATCTCTTCGCGCGCCTACGCCGACGCGGCAACTTTTCAGTGCCCATTACCCACCCCTCGGACTGGGGCCTGCCGGCCGAAGGGTTCCCGGGGCAAGTGCTCTGGGTCTGGCCGGAAATGGCCTTCGGTTTTCTTTACAACATCCAGGCGCTCGGCCGCTTGCTGGGTCGCGACTGGAAGGCGGAGATGCCCGGCAACGACTGGCAGATTGTCCATTTCTTCGGCTTCGACAATTCGTTCTACCACGCGCTACTCTACCCCGCTCTTTACGCCGAGGTCTTCTCCCACTGGACGCCACGCATCCACTATCATGTCAACGAGTTCTACCTGCTCGACGGCAAGAAGTTCTCAACCAGCTGCCGCCATGCGGTCTGGGGCAAGGAGGTTCTGAGCCCAAAGACAGTCGACGTCGTGCGCCTCCATTTGGGCCTGACACGCCCGGAAGGTGAGCGGACGGATTTCACGCTGGACGCGCTGCGCCGCACCGAGAACGAGGTGTTCCAAGGGATTTGGCTGAACTGGCTTGATGCGTTGAACCAGGAAATCAAGCAGGATTTTGGCGGCCGTGTACCCGATGCAGGCGACTGGAGCCCGGTCGACCGCGCCTTCTTTGCTCGGATAGAGATCTATCGCGGGGCGATGGAACGCGCCTATTCGGACGAAGGCTTCTCGCTCCGGCGCGCGGCCGCTCAGGTCTGCGATTTCGTGCCCGATTGCGTGATCTATCGTCGGGCGCAAGACTATGCGGCGGCGCGACGTTTCTATCCCGCCCGCAATCGGACTTCGCTAGCCCTTCAGACGACGGCCGCTGCGATCCTGGCACCGACACTCGCTCCGCTGCTGCCCCGATTCGCCAGAACGCTGGCGCGAGGCATCGATGGCGTCTCAACCGAAACATGGCCCCGGTCCGTCCAGCGCCTTGCGCCCGGGACACGCTTTGATCTCGGACCCGTGTTGGTGTTCTACGCCAAATCCGGCAATCCTCATCTCGATGAGGGGGAAGCACTATGAGCCCAAAGGTGCACCAGTGAGCTATCCCAATCTCGACCAGATCTGCGCGGCAATCAAAGCCGATGATGCCAAATATCTTTACTCGCTGTCACTGGCGACCGAAGCCGCTATCAGACGGTAGAGACCAGATTGGCGGACCTGAACCGACGCATCGTCGACACCCTGGCCCGCGCCTTCGAGGACCGCTCGGCCGATCGCTTCCCAGCCCTTGCTGTTTCGTGCCGCAAATGCCGTGTGGGCTCGACTGCGCTGACCAACCTCTTGGGCATCGCGGGATTTCCGTCCTCCAGCCGGTCAAGACTGTCATGCGGTTCGAGGCGCTTGGTCAACATGGCGCGCCCTGGATCGTGCGCCGATCACCGGAATGTCGAATGCGAATGCCTGCCTGATGGTATCTTCGATTCTGGCCGAGCCTGTACCGGTGCGGCAGTCGGCCGAAGAACAACTGAGCTACTGACAATCGGAAGGTAGCAGGTTCAAAATTCTGCCCCAGAAACCGGATATTGCGCACAGCCAGCGTTCACGATCGCGATGGTGAACAAGCTTCCAACCAGACCCGCGCAACGACAGCCCGTCGCCTGAAGATAGTCGGCGAGGCCGCCAATCCCTCGCAAGCGTATCCTCCGTCACATGCACGCCGTCTTCGCCGACAAAGCAGACGCTTGTCTCGTCGAGAGATAAGTCCAGCCAGGGTGCTCCTTCAGGAGCGTGTTTGCTCGGGTACGGAGCCGCCCCTCAGTTCCCAATCGAGGAGCGATCCTACAATTCACATATTTGGAGATCGCTCGCTAGGTTACCCGGTCTGTGAACCCTGCAAGCCGAAAATTCAGACGCCGCCCATGCAGAGATATTTCATTTCGAGGTAGTCCTCGAGGCCATGGCGGGATCCCTCCCGCCCGATGCCGGACTGTTTTATCCCACCGAACGGCGCCGCTTCTGAAGACATCCGGCCGGTATTTACCCCGACCATTCCATATTCCAACGCCTCGGCCACACGCCAGACACGCTTCAGGTTGGAGGCATAAAAGTAGGCCGCGAGGCCGTAGATCGTGTCGTTGGCCTCACGCACGACCTGATCCGCATCTTTGAAGCGAATAATCGGGGCCAGCGGCCCGAATGTCTCTTCTTGCGCGACGGTCATCTCGCTGGAGACACCGGTCAGGACTGTCGGTTGGAAAAACGTGCCATTCGTGCCGATGCGTTTGCCCCCGCAGCGAATTGCGCCGCCTTTGGCGACGGCGTCGGCAATATGGGATTCGATCTTGGCCAATGCGTGCTTGTCGATGAGCGGTCCGATGTCCACTCCGGGAGCGAAACCATCACCAACTTGAAGTTGGCGAGCCCGTTGCACGAATTTCTCGACGAACTCGTCGTGAACGCCCGACTGGACGTAAAGGCGGTTCGCCGAAACGCAGGTCTGGCCGGCATTGCGGAACTTCGCCTGGATCGCACCGTCAACCGCGGCATCGATATCGGCATCATCGAAGACGATGAAAGGTGCATTGCCGCCGAGCTCAAGGCTGACTTTTTTGATCTGGTCCGAGCACTGGCGCATAAGCAGGCGCCCGATCTCAGTCGACCCGGTGAAGCTGATCTTGCGGACCTTGGGATTGGTACAAAGTTCGCGGCCAACCGCGTCACCTTCGGACGCATAGATCAGGTTGACGACGCCTTCGGGAAAGCCAGCCTGATGGGCGAGGGCGAACATTGCTCCCGCCACGAGCGGCGTCTGTTCAGCGGGCTTGAGGACGATCGTGCAGCCCGCCGCCAAGGCTGGCGAGATTTTGCGCGCCACCATCGAGGCCGGGAAATTCCATGGCGTTATCGTGCCAACAACTCCGATGGGCTGCTTGATTACCAGCATTCGGCGGTCCATCGATGGTGCGGAGATCGTCTCGCCATAGACGCGATTGGCCTCCTCGGCGTACCATTGCAGATACGCCGCAGCATGCGATATCTCCGACTTGGCTTCGGCAAGCGGCTTGCCCATCTCCGCGGTGAGAATCGCGGCGAGATCGTCGGCGTGGTCGATGGTCAACTGATGCCATCGCCATAGAACGTCGCTGCGCTCACGTGCGGTCAGCCCTGCCCATCCAGGCTGCGCGACATAGGCCTTGTCGATCGCAGCGCATGTCTCCTCGACCCCCATGTCGGGTAGTTCTGCCAGCACTTCGCCAGTCGACGGGTTGAGGACCTCGAATGTCCGCTCGCTAATCCGCGTGCCAAGTGCCGGCAGGCGATCAATGGGTCCAAACAGGTCGGGGGATCTCAGGTGACGGATCATCGGCAGGCACAGGGGCAATACCGGATTCCTCCTCAACGCAGCAGGTATATATAGCAGGTGCGGTGTGTACTCCGCGACGTCCGGGTTCCTTATAGGGCCTCGGCCAGACAGCTGGTAGACCACGGTACCCGACTGCAAGGGAGAATACCTGAATACGCTAGAAGATGCCTCGCGGTTCTACGAGTCGAACGATTGAACAACGGACATCGGCTTCGCCAGCCACGCGGAGTGGATGCTGGTGGCCTGCGCCTACAATCTGCGGACCACGAATCGGCGACTCTATCCACTCGAAGAGAGGCTGGCCTGAGGAGGAGCGCACCCCAATAATGACGCCTGAACCGGCAAATGCCTGGCAAGCCCCGCGAAAACCGATCCTCGCGGCTTTAAACAGATCCCGTTTAGCGGGCGAGCGCCCGCAAGATGAGAAAGAGGATGGAGAGGAACAGGGTGGCGAAGGCGCGCCGAGGGAAGACCGGCCGGCGCATTTGCATGGGGATGGAGCGCATGATCAATTCCCCGACTGTTGCTGCGGCAAAAGATAGCCTGTGGTCGAATGGTCGAGCACCAGATAACGCGCGGCGACGGCCTTGACCTCGTCGATGGTGACCTTGCGGACGCGGTCAGGCCTCTCGAGCACGTCCTTCACATTGCCACCGGTGGTGAGCGTCTTGCCATAAATGTTGGCGATGTGGTCCAGCTCATCGTGCGCAAAAATCACCGAGCGGATATAGCGGTCTTTGGCCTTGTCCAGCTCGTCGCTGGTGACGCCATCCTTGGCGATCCGGGCGATTTCGGCAACGGCCGCCGCTTCGAGATCGACGAGCTTTGCATCGCCGCGCGGCGAGCCGGAGATGGTGAAATTGGTGTCGTCTAGCATGGTGCCCTGGAAGGAGGCGCCGGCCGCCGAGGCTATGCCTTGCTTGACCACAAGCTCCTGATATAGCCGGCTGCGGTTACCGCCGCCGAGGATCTCGGCTAGCAGGTCGAGCGCCTCGGCCTCGCCGGGCTCTGCCGTATGATAGGACGGCACCACCCATTGAGTGGAAAAGCTCGGCACCGAAACGCGCGCATCGGTCAGCGTCACTGTGCGCCTGGTGTTCTGCTCCGGCTCGACCGGACGGTTGCGCGGGGGCAGGTCCGGCCCGCGCACAACCTTGCCATAGGTCTTCTCGGCCAGCGCCTTCACCGTCTCAGGCTCTACGTCGCCGGCCACCACCAGCACGGCGTTGTTCGGTCGGTAGTATTTGTTGTAGATGGTGAATGCGTCGGTGCCGTTCAGCTTCTCCATCTCCTGCATCCAGCCGATGACCGGAATGCGGTAGGGCTGGTTCTGCCGCAACGTCGCGTTGACCTCCTCGTCCAGCAGAGCATGCGGGTTCGTCTCTCTGTGCCAACGGCGCTCCTCCAGGATCACGTCGCGCTCGGTCTTGATATCATCGTCGTTGAGGATGAGGTTGAACATGCGATCGGCCTCGAAGCCCATCATCTCACCCAACGCCGAGGGCGCCACCGTCTCGAGGAAGGTGGTGTAGTCATAGGCGGTGAAGGCGTTATTGTAGCCGCCGATGGCTGAGACGGCTCGGTCGAACTCGCCGGCGGCGTGGTTGGTCGTCGCCTTGAACATCAGATGCTTGAGGAAATGGGCAAGGCCGGATTTGCCGGGTGGCTCGTCGGCGCTGCCGATCTTGTACCAGACCATATGAGTGACGATCGGCGCGCGGTGATCGGGGATGACGACCACTTCCATGCCGTTGTCGAGCAGAAAATCCGTCACCTTGCCGCCGGCAGTGGCGGCCAGAGCCGGAGCGGTCGTCACCAGGGCCAGCGCGGTGGCAATGAACGCGTTGCGCAGCCAGGCGGACGATCGATGGCTCCGGTTGTGGTGGCTGGTCGAAAGGCAAGGTTCGAGGCAAAGTGATTTGTCCCTAATTTTGATGAAGGCGCTGCGTCCCCGTCTCCCCGCGTGGGAGGATCGGCGGGTAGCGCCGAGCCAGATGAATAAGCTCTTCATGGAGCCAGGCCTTACCCGAGCCTCATCTTTGGATGGACCCAGGAGACCTGCGGCGGTATTTCTTGGTGAGGTGATCATGGGACGGATTCTCCTTGGTCCGCGACGCCTTGCGGATGACCAAGCATGCACCGTGCCAGATCAGAAAACCGTTCGAGGCAGTGGACAAATCGGGCTCTGCCATGTTGCGCATCCGACATTGTCGGACATCGGACAGGGCCGAACGCGACGCGCGCGGCTGAGAATATCTTCTTCGTTCGGAAGACGATTGGGCGCGCTGCCGGGGAGGGGTATAGGATGCGCTTCGAATGGCCGCTGCACTGACGGTGAGAATGGAGATGTTGGTCGCCGCAGCGGAACCCTGTCCTCGACAGCCAGACCGGGTCGATGCTGAAGGGCAGAGGCGTGAGCAGCCCAGCCAACTCGAGCGCGGAGCCTGCTCGCGCTAGGACGGATTTGATCCAAAAATCGGCAACTTGGGCGATATCGGCGAGGCGCTGGACAACGAAGATCGTAGGACTCGGGCGGGAAAAAACGATGCGGTCGCGCTTCTGGCGTAATGCGCCTGCCGCGAGGCCGTTGAGCCTGATGAGTTGCTGCGCGAAAGGAAAGGGGAGTGTTTGCGCGGGACCTTGGTCAGACGTAAGAAACAACCGTCGAGCTCGCCGTAGAGGGGCATGCAGGCACGTTTGTCGCTGGAGGACAGCAGCACGGAAGCTGTCCGCGCTTGCCGTCGTCGCTGGGTACCAAACAGGAGAATTTGGCGGTTGCGGTCGAATTCATCTGCGTAAATACCGACTGGCTGTGCTCGGTTTGCCGGCGAACAGATTTTGCCTTCTTTGCGGCTGCAAACGCATCCCTGGCGGCGTGGTCCCTTAGGTCAAGAGCATCGGGTGAGTAACAGCCTGATCCTGCTCAATCTGATACGCGCCAACCGCCTCGCCGGGTTGTGGAACCGCTCGCGGGTAGCTTCTACCACAAACAGCAAGGTCATGAAATCAAGTAGGATTGACGTTGATCGCTTGGGCGATTGTTTCTGACTTGCCCTTGAACTGGTCCAGCAAAACGGGCGTTATCGATCGCTTCCACGCTGGTGGCATCGATTAACCCCTCGACCCTCTTGAAACAATCCAATTCGAAACTCCTTCAAGCGCTTGCCAAGCCGTTATGCACGAAGGTAACTCCCTGAACTATCCGGCCTTTGACCTCGCGGCACGAGCAGCGGTCGGCCTTACGTCCCGTGCCTCCAAGCACCAGCCATAGATGTGGCGCTGAGGAGCGTTGGAAGGATCGGGCGCTTCCGGCCGTGCTCGAGCGGTAGTGTCGGACAGTGCTTGCTGGCGACTACGGCCAAGATGGAGTGCGCCAGCTGATCGGGGTTTAACAATTTTTCGCTTTTTGCTGCGCCCAAGTCTCGGCTATGAGTCGGGCAGGCCTGATGGCCTGCCCACGTTGCAATTGTTAAGGAGGAACACGTATATGCCGACTGGAACGGTAAAGTGGTTCAACAGCACCAAGGGGTTTGGATTTATCCAGCCCGACAATGGCGGTCCGGATGTTTTCGTCCACATTTCCGCTGTCGAACGCGCGGGCCTCTCGACCCTCGCTGACGGCCAGAAGATCAACTATGAGATCGAGCAGGATCGCCGCACCGGCAAATCCTCCGCTGGCAGCCTCAGCAAAGCTGGTTGAAATTTTCTCCTGCGTCCTGGCAAGAGTGGGCGCGTAGGTCCGGAGGTCCTCACGGCCGCTCGATGGGAGCGAGCAAAACTGAGGGCAGCAGATTGCTGCAGGCGTCGCGAATTCCTCATGAAACAAAGTTTTTTGAAAGGAAGGCGGGGTTGGCCCCGCCTTTTTATATGACGCGCAGATTAAGCCGATGGCTGCAACGCTCCAGAACGAATCTCGATTGCCGAAATCAAGCCGCGACCTTCTTGCGGGTTCGCTTCGTCGGGGCCGGCTCCGGCGCTTCCGGCGCTTTCGGTTTGCGGCCGAGCCCCATCGTCTTGGCCAATGACGAGCGCGCCGCGGCGTAGTTCGGCGCGACCATCGGATAATCCGCCGGCAGGCCCCATTTGGCCCGATATCCATCTGGCGTCAGCCCATAGTGGGTCGACAGATGGCGCTTTAGCGATTTGAATTTCTTCCCGTCCTCAAGGGAGATGAGGTAGTCCGGTGTCACCGACTTCCTGATCGGGACTGCAGGCGTAAGGGCAACCGGCTCTTCTGTAGAGACACCTCGGGCCGTCCCTTTCAGAGCCGCGTGCACTTGGCCGATGAGGGCAGGGAGATCCCCCACCGGGATCGGATTGTTGGAGACATAGGCTGAGACGACATCGGCCGTGAGCTCGATGAGGGTGTCGATGTTTTTTTCGGCTTCTTCTGTCATGAAACTCTCCAGGCGGCGTGAAACACAGTCGGCGAAGCGTCGCTTCATAGTGGCGGTCGCCGCTGAAAGCAACAAAGGTCTCGACAGGATTGTTGCGATGTTCGTCCAGCGAGATCTACGGCGCGGTATCCCGCCGTCGTGACCGTTGATCCGTCCGTTGTTGGCGAGCTGCCGCGGTGCTTGCGCATTTTCAGGCGCGTCTCGCCGTAAGCTTTGCGCCGAAATGACCAGTAATCTCGAAACGAAGCGGGCTATTTCTGTTTCGCCATCCTCTCTTTGGCTGTGAAATCGGTGGCAGAGCAGTGGCCGCTTCCTGATGGCGCGTGGAGGAACTATCAAGCGTTGATTCGCAATGGTCGAAACGATGTAGATTCATCCGGTGAGCCTCTCTCGCAGCAGGATATTAGGGTTTGGCCCGCTGGTAAACCGAGGACATCACGCCGCTGCTTTGCTGTTGAACCGCTATCGCTGTGACAACACATTCCGCAATGGTGGGCGGGTGTAGAGCAGGCGCCTGTTCACGCAAACCAGCGGTTCAGCAGGTCGGGAGGAACGAATGAGCTCAGGGACTTTCAGCAGCCCACTTTTTGTAAGGCGGGCGGTGCACATCGTGCAAGAGATTGCCAGTCCTGCGGATGCTATCGATTTTCTCAACGAATGACCAGAAGATGGCAGAGACCGGATCTACGAAGCCGCTCTCACGGCGTGCTTTGATGCATACAACGGACGAATACCTGCGAGCGCAGCGCGCAAGACTTTTTTCCGCTTTGGGGAACAGGTCGCCATATTGGAAGATGCAACCTCCGCGATGCAATGGCTCGCTGCCTGCATGTCGGGCAGTGGAAAAGCGCAAGTATCGGCGTCGCAGTCGTATCTGAAGCCGGAGCGGGAACGCCGACGAGGTTATTGTATCGAGATTTCGCCGGCATCTGGAGTGTACTATAGCGAACAAACAATATTGCGCGCTATGGCGATGTTAATCATCTTGTTGTAAACGAGCTTCTCGCGACAGGACTGCAACGCTTCCGGTGTGAAAATCACTGCGTGGGACTTGGTTCTCTCGAATTCATGACGGTAAATTGCCCTGTAATTATAGCAAAGCAGTTGGCCCATTGAAGCTGATAAACGAAGCCAAAATTGTGCTCCGTCGTCTGCCAATATTCGCTCGATGGAGGCTATAGGCCTCACAAGCCAATCAAAACAGCTACTCGGGCGCCCTTTGAAATTCGTGTAATTTTGCTCACCCGAAACGGCCCTCTACAGTCGAAATAAGATCGTCCCGCAAAGGTGCTACAAGACACTATCGCGGATCGATTTGGGCCCACGTCGATCTGGCGAAGGCAGGCGGAAGTCGAGCAGGACCTGCTGCGGAACAGATAACCGGCCCCAAACCGAATCGGACACGGTGGCCCCGATTTCTTCATAGTTGAAGGCGCAGAGAGAACCGAAGCACGGCTCCGGGCTCCGGCGCCGCCGCTTGCCGAGCAGCGATCCTCCGGCTCCCTGAAATCCAATCGAGAAGAGCGTTCACTTCCGAGACGGTCCCATCTCTGCCGCGAAAACAGGTGTCAGACCCCGGTCCTCTCCCGCAGCTGATCTAGCGCAGGGCGTTCATGAGCCGCATATCCCAGAGTGGCTGCGTGCACGACGCAGCGAGATCATTTATGAAAATCCTATTTAGTACGATGGCTGTCCCCTTGCTGGCAGCCACCGCTTTTGCTGCGGATTCGATCCCCGCAGACCTCAGAGAAACGGCACTGGCCACCTTCAGGGCTTTGCCATCCACCACGCCGGCAGTCGCCAACAACCCGATCACCCCGGAAAAGATCGCTCTCGGCAAGGCACTGTTCTTCGATCCACGCGTTTCTGCGTCAGGCGTCTTGTCGTGCAACTCGTGCCACAACCTGGCCACCGGCGGCGACGACAATCACGAAACCTCGATCGGCCATGGTTGGCAGAAGGGACCGCGCAACGCGCCGACTGTACTGAACGCTGTCTTCAACATCGCCCAGTTCTGGGACGGTCGTGCCGAAGACCTGAAGGCTCAGGCGAAGGGACCGGTCCAAGCCGGCGTCGAAATGGCCAATACACCGGGTCAAGTCGTCGCCACGCTCAAGTCGATGCCGCAATATGTCGAGTGGTTCGATGCAGCTTTTCCGGCTGAAGCCGATCGGGTCACCTTCGACAACTTCGCCAAGGCAATCGAAGCCTTCGAGGCGACACTGGTCACGCCGGCCCCCTTCGACAGCTTCCTGAATGGTGATGAGCTTGCCATGACTTCCGAACAGAAACAGGGCCTGGCGCTTTTCATGGACAAAGGCTGCTCGTCCTGCCATGCCGGCATCAACGTTGGTGGGGAAGCCTATTACCCATTCGGCCTCGTGGAACAGCCCAGCGCCGAGGTCCTGCCGGAAAAAGACAAGGGCCGATTTGCGGTCACCAATGCAGCCGACGACTCCTATGTTTTCCGCGTGGCGCCGCTGCGCAACGTTGCACTCACCGCGCCATACTTTCATTCGGGCAAGGTTTGGGATCTGAAACAGGCCGTTGCCATCATGGGAACCACCCAGCTTGGCGTGGTACTGGCGGACGAAGAAGTCGACCTGCTTGTTGCCTTCCTCAACTCGCTGACCGGAAAGGCACCCGAGGTCGCCTATCCCATCTTACCCGCCGAAACGGCGACAACACCCCGGCCTGTAACGCAGATCTTAGGAAAATAAACGGCCAGCTGACTACATCGCAATTGACAATGATTGCGACTTTTACTGGACGAGACGGGTCGCGACGTCCATGAGAACGCAAATGGCTCGTTTCCAAAGTGCAGACACTGCTTCCGTCACCAGCTCGTTGCGATGGAAACATGTTTGGGATCTGGCGTGCGACATGCCAAGGAAGGCGTCTGACGCATGAGGCTCGCGCGCTGTCGATACCGCGCGGCGGCCGGCCATCGCGCTGACGGCCGAATTGCCGCGCGCCGAAGTGATCGGCCCCCTTAGGGCGAAGGGGAAGCCACTCCGTCCTCCACGTCCAGCGATTCTTCGACTGCTTCCGGATTCCGGGCGATGGTCCAAAGGAGAGTATTCGCCGCTGCATCCGGTTTCGAGCGACCTTGCTCCCACGTTTCGAAGCGTTGCCAGATCGAGGCCATACCTCACGGAGAATGCCTCCTGAGAGAGCTTCGTGCGATCCCGGACTTCGCGAACACTTATCGGCCGCGGCGCATGAACCTTCCCGATCACGCCTGCGGACGACAGTTCATTCTTCAGTGCCAATAGGTCGTCAACGCAAGGAACCGTCACGAACGCCTTGCCGTGATCGACCATCTCCGTGAGTATCGCGTGGGCCGTCCTGAGCGGCAGCTGTCTCTTAACGAGAATCCGGGCGGCCTCAGGAGTATTCGCGCCGTGAAGAAAACTGAGGCTCAGTCGGACGGGAGAGCCTGACGACACCGGGACGACGTCCCGGGTTTGCACCCGTTGTCCGTACCGCTCCATGAATTTCGATGTAGTCGACATTAAGCTTCTCCGCGATCACTCGACCGAGCTTGCGCAATTTGGACCATCCCCACTGGAGGCATCGCGATAAAAGTACGCCAAACAAGCTAAGGGAGAACAAGGAGTGATCTGATTTCGTTCGACGCTCGTTTTCGAGAGCCGTTCTGGGTCGTTCGCATCAACTGTGTAGGCCAGCGGAGCGAGCAAGGAGCGCCAGATCCGGACAGGGCTGAGTGGGGTGTTTCTCCGAAAGATGGGGCCATGCCCTAAGGAACACGAGATGTAGTGGACTCGTCGATTCGCGCGGTTTCGATTCGCGCACCCGGGCACAACGCTTGGATAAGTCCCATCAGATGCTCTCCGGTGGCCGTCATCTGTTTAGCTGACATTGGGCCGAGGGCTTCCAGCACGAGCCACATGGCGCGGGTATGGACCGTGACCATGGTGCGCCGCCCCTGCCGCCAGTTCCAGCGGCGGCACGTGACACCGGCATCATCGCACCAGATGACTTCGCCCGGTTCGGGATGCTCGATTACCATTTCACCTTGCTGGATCGTGTCGAATGGCTCCGCTCCCTTCGCAATTAAAAGTCTCGGGACCCCCTGGTAAAGATCGAGATCCTCCCCGCCAATCGGAACGCCATACAACACGCTGACGGCATTGTAGGCATCAACCAGTGGGGAAATCCGCGGAGAGAGCCATCTTTCCGCACCCGCTTGAGAAGCGCGGCGGCCGAGCACGGCGTTCGATTGGCCTTTGTGCCGAAAGCCTCGTAGGCAACGGCCCACGCGGCAAGATGCGCGTCCCTTTGGACGTCATCGCGAAGCGCCGCCTGTTCCGCCGCCGCAATCGTGTCGTTCAACGCCTGTGCATCCGGCACGTCGATTTCAGCGTTCCGCACCACAATGCTGATCAGATGAAAATCCGGGTAGCGGGCCTTGATCTCGGGGGCAATCAATGGCGTGAAAGACATGGGATGCTCTTTTCTCATGAGGAGGCTTTGCGCTGCGGGTCGTTCGGGAAATGTTTGAAGAAAGGTGCTTGTCGAGCGTCCAGATCTTCTGGCATCGGCATGGTGCATGCCGCACCATGCGCTGGATAATTCCATCATTCGGCCGTGGACAAGGCCTGGTAGAGATCGTCGATTATCTCTTGCGGGTGCTCGAGCCCGCCTCGGCCGGCAACAAGCTACGCCTCCGCCAGATCCTCCATTTCATAAAAGGCAGCGGGCGCGATATGGATGTGAAGCAGCTTTCCTTGCCGGTTATGCATCGCTCTCGGAAATTCGTCTCGCACGAAAATCTGCCGCCAAACTGGCCTGATCAACAGCGCCAGTTGCATGGCGTTTTCCCAGTCCAGTTGGCTTTGCACGAAATGCGGTTCAGCCCAAGGGTCGGTTTCCTCGCCAGCACGCCACGTCCCGCCGTTTTAGCCACCGTGTCCCGGCAACGCGTCTTGCACCTGCTTGACAACCGCTCGCAGGATCTCAACGCCCTTCTCGATCTGCCGAATGCTCAAGGCGGCATAGCCCATGACAAGCCCCACGCGATCGATGTGGCCTTCGTCCGATTGCCGCTCGTAAAGGGGCGAGATCAGGTGCAGCCCCAGGCCCGCGCCTCGGGCGGCTTCGACCAGGGTCGTTTCCCGCGATCGCGGCAGTTCGTCGAACCAAACGACGACGTGCAGACCGGCATCTGCTCCCTGGACAGCGATGCGATCACCGAAGCTGCGCCGCAAGGCGCCCAACAACGTCTCCCGACGCTCGCCGTTCAGCCTGCGCACGCGCCGCACATGGCTTTCGTAGCCGCCACTCTCGATTAAAGAGGCCAGAGCCTCCTGTTCAGCTACCGGCGAATGCCGGTCCGCGAATTGTTTGGCGGTAGCGAAGACCTCCTGCAATTCCGTCGGGACGACGAGATAGCCGATACGCAGCATCGGCGAGAGCGTTTTGGAGATCGTGCCGAGGTAGATGACAGCCCCGTGGTCCTCAAGACTGTGCAGCGGAGGGACCGGATTGATATCGTAGCGATATTCGCTGTCGTAGTCGTCCTCGATCACATAGGCGTTGTTGTGCCGCGCCCATTCCAGAAGCTGATGGCGGCGCGCGATCGGCATGACGCCGCCCAGCGGAAACTGATGCGATGGCGTGACATAGGCCAGTCGTGCCCCGATCCCCGCCAGCAACTCCGTCTTCATCCCGTCCTCGTCGACGGTGACCGGGACGGGCGAGGCGCCTGTGCTGGCAAAGACCTGACGCGCCATCCTGTAGCACGGATCCTCTATGACGAAGCTGTCGGCGGGATCGAGAAGCAGGCGCGCGCACAGGTCGAGGCCCTGCTGCGAACCGTTGACGATGATGATCTGCTCGAGGTCGCAGCTCAGGGTTCGGGCGCGCCAGAGATAGCCCTGCAACGCTTGGCGCAGCCGGCGCGAGCCGCGAGGATCGTCATAGGCAAGACGCAACGGGCGCTGCGCCATCGCCTCGTTCATCGCGCGTTTCCAGATCAATGCAGGGAAATCCGACGGCGCCAGGTCACCGTAGCGGAAATCGACCTTTAGCGCGTTCAGCAGATAATCTGGCCAGGGCGGTGTGGCGCGCAGTCGTCCCCCATAGGCGGACAGAAGAACCTGGCCGACCCGTTTCGCGGAAATGCGGCTTGTCTCAGGGCCGATCAACGAAGACACGACGCGAGGTCGTGCGCCTTGACGGACTTCGATGAAACCTTCCGCAGCCAGTTGCTCATAGGCGACCGTCACGGTCGTTCGCGAAACCCCAAGGTCATTTGCGAGGCCTCGGGAGGACGGCAGCTGACTGCCGGTTTCATAAACGCCGCCGAGGATTTGCTCGCGAAGAGCCTCGTAGATCTGGCGTGCACCCATCGCGTGCGTGCGACCTGCAGAACCGGCACTTGAAGACTGGACCATTTCATTCATCGCCAACTGGATATTTCACATTGGCCAGTTTGCCGGCAATCTTTCGGAAACCCAAGAAAGATCTAGAGGCCGAATGACCCGCTCCTATCAATCCGAAACCGATACTCTCACGCGGTCGCTCAACGACACCGGTCCCGGATTCGCCACTCGGGCCATCCATCATGGCTACGATCCCGCCGGCTTTTCCAATGCCGTTCAGCCGCCAGTCTTCTTGACCTCGACCTATGGATTCGAAAGCGTGGCAGCGAACGAGGCCGCCGCCGCGCTTGGTGGAAGGCTCTATGCGCGCGAATACAACCCGACGACGGAGATCCTCGAACAACGGCTTGCCAATCTGGAAGGAGCCGAGGCAGGTCTGGTCGTTGCCTCGGGGATGGCGGCTTTCGGGACGCTGATCCTGTCGCTCCTGTCCCAAGGCGATGAACTCATCGTCGACAGGACGCTTTATGTGAACACGCTTGCCATGGTCGAACAGGCGGTCCCCCGCTTCGGCATCAAGGTCGTCGCGGTCGACCTGTCCGATCCTCACAATCTCGATGCCGCGATTACCGAGCGGACCCGGCTTGTTTTCTTCGAGACGCCGGTGAATCCGCTGAGCCGCATCTGCGACATCGCTGCCATTGCCGAGCGCGCCCACGCGCGCGGTGTAAAGGTTGCAGTCGACAGCACCTTCGCCTCCCCCGCGCTCCAGCGGCCGCTCGAACATGGGGCAGACCTCGTGCTCCACTCGCTGACCAAATACATCAATGGGCACGGCGATGCCCTTGGCGGGGCGATTCTCGGCGACGCGCCAACGCTCCGCACGCTGCACGAAACGGGCTTGCGCTACATCACCGGCGCAGCGCTCTCGCCCATGTCAGCCTTCCTGATCCTGCGCGGTCTGAAGACGCTCACTCTGCGCATGGAACGGCACAGCGCCACGGCCCTTGCGGTGGCTCAGGCGCTCGAGGCGCACCCGGCGGTGGCATGGGTGAGTTATCCCTTCCTCGACTCGCACCCTGATCAGGTGACGGCGCGAAAGCAGATGTCCCAAGGGTCGGGCATGTTGGCCTTTGGCCTGCGCGCTGGATACGAAGGCGCGCGCCGGATGATGGACCGGCTCAACCTGATCACCCGGGCTGTCAGCCTCGGCGATGCCGACAGCCTCATCTATCATCCGGCAAGCCTGACCCGTGCTCGTCAGCCGATCCGCAAGGATGCGCATCTGGCCGATGGAGTCGGCGAGGACCTCATGCGTCTCTCGGTGGGTCTTGAAGACGCCGATGACCTCATCGCCGACCTGCGGCGGGCTCTGGACGCCCTGTGATGACCTGTCGTCCGGCCAGTCCTGCGCTCACGCACAAACCTGGAGCCTTGCCATGGCATTCCTGAGCGGTCTTTCCGCGTTTCCCATCACGCCCGCCGATCGTGACGGCCGCGTCGATACCGTTGCTCTGCGCAGGCTGATTGCTCGGCTTGGCGCCGCTCAGGTCGACTCCATCGGTCTTCTCGGCAGCACCGGCACCTACATGTATCTGTCGCGCGAGGAACGGCGACGGACGCTCGCCGAGACCTTGGACGAAATCGCCGGGCGAATGCCGGTCGTGGTGGGTGTGGGCGCGCTGCGCACCGACGAAGCAGTGAGGCTCGCGCAGGACGCCAAGGCCCTTGGAGCTGCTGCGGGTTTGCTTGCCGCCGCCTCCTACACCCCGCTTACTGATGACGAGGTGTTCGAACATTTCTCGACTGTGGCGAGCGGAAGCGGCCTGCCGATCGTCGTCTACGACAATCCAGGAACGACGCATTTCCGTTTCACCCCAGCACTCGTCAGCCGCCTGGCAAAGGTGCGGGGGATCGTCGCTATCAAGAATCCGACAGACAAGGGCGATGCGATCAAGAGCCATCTGGCCGACCAGAGGCGCACTGTGCCGGAAGGGTTCTCGATCGGCTACAGCGGCGACTGGAACGCCGCAGAGGCCATGATCGCCGGCGCCGACACATGGTACAGCGTCCTCGCCGGCATCCTGCCCGAGGTCTGCGTGACGATCGTCACGGCGGCGCAACAGGGCGATGCGGCCGAAGCGCGACGGATCGATGCCACGCTTGCGCCGTTCTGGAACCTCTTCAAGGAGTTTTCGAGCCTTCGCGTCGTCTTTGCACTTGCCGAATTGCTCGACATTTGCCGTGCCGACCCTCCGCGTCCCATCCTGCCTCTGCCCTCAGCAGTGAAGCGCCAGATCGCCGCCGCGTTGGAACGCTTGCCATCGGATGCCAACCGGTGAACAGCGAACCCGGCGGCCAGTGAAAGGAACTGTCATGTATGTACCCGCGCATTTCGATGAACCGAGCCGAGAAGTCCTTTACGAACTGATCGAGAACAACGCCCTTGGCGTGCTGATAACCCATGGCCGGAGCGGTCTCGACGCCAATCACATCCCCTTCGAACTCGACACGTCACAGGGAGAAAACGGTACCCTTCGCTGCCACGTCGCACGCAACAATCCAGTTTGGCAGGACGTGGCGACCGGCGATGAGGTGCTCGTGGTGTTCCGCGCCGCCGACGCCTACATTTCGCCGCAGTGGTATCCGAGCAAGCAGGAGTTCCACAAGCAGGTGCCGACCTGGAACTACCTCGTCGCACATGCATATGGATGGATCACAATCCACGACGACGAACGCTATGTCCGCCGCAATGTCGCCAAACTGACCCACAGGCACGAGGCGACCCAGCCTGTCCCGTGGAAGATGGGTAACGCGCCGAAGGACTTCATCGACACTATGGTCAAGGCGATCATCGGCCTGGAGATCGAGATCACCCGCCTTGTAGGCAAAGCCAAGCTCAGCCAGAACAAGGAGGCACGTGATATCTGCAATGCCGGCGAAATGCTGAACGCCCAAGGCGACCGCCGCGTCGGTCAGGCGATGCTTGCAGCCGCCGCCCGGAAGCCCAAACAAGGCTGAAGAGCGTGGCTCATCGCACTTTGATGAATGTCAGCAAAGCTTACCCTGGATGGTGCTGCGAAAAGCCGAGCGAACGATAAACGCCTGGCACACGAAATTGCACGTGCCGAAGGAAAGTGCACATTCTCGCTCGAGTGACTTATTTCAAAGGATGTGATCGCGTTTTGGCACATTCACGGCCCACATGCGGCAGCCGGTAACTCATCACATGGTGAGCAACCACGAAACCCTCCGGCCTACACTTTCTCCCGGAGCGCGCGTGCTGCAGCAACCATGTTCATGAGGGCAGGGCGGACCTCCTCCCACTTGCGGGTTTTGAGGCCACAGTCCGGGTTTACCCACAGTTGGGCATCGGACAGTCGCTCGCGGGCAAGCATGACGAGATCCGAAATCTCGCCGACTTCCGGGACCCGTGGTGAGTGAATGTCGTAGACTCCGGGCCCGATTTCATTCGGATATTTGGAGCTCGTGAAGGCGTCCAGCAGTTCCATTTTCGAGCGCGACGTCTCAATCGAAATGACATCCGCATCCATTTCAGCGATCGCGTCGATGATCTCGTTGAACTCCGAATAGCACATGTGGGTATGGATTTGAGTCGCGTCCTTTACGCCCGTTGAAGCGATCCGGAAGCATTCGACAGCCCAGTCGAGATAGTCGTTCCAATCAGACTGGCGCAGTGGCAATCCTTCGCGAAACGCGGCCTCATCGATCTGGATCATCCTTGCGCCGGACCATTCGAGATCCGTCACTTCGTCGCGGATGGCGAGCGCGATCTGGCGGCATGCTTCGGAGCGGGGTACGTCGTCGCGAACAAATGACCAGTTGAGAATGGTCACTGGGCCTGTGAGCATTCCCTTCACAGGGTTTTCCGTAAGCGACTGGGCGAACTGCCACCAGCGCAGCGTCATCGGATTGGGCCTCGATACGTCGCCGAAGATGATGGGGGGGCGCACGTAACGCGACCCATAGCTCTGCACCCAGGCATGCTGGGTGAAGGCGAAGCCGGACAGCTGCTCGCCGAAATGCTGTACCATGTCGTTTCGTTCGAACTCACCGTGCACCAGCACGTCCAGCCCGATCTCTTCCTGCCAGCGAATTGCAGCCTCGATCTCCTTCTTCAGGAAGGTCTCGTAGTCGACATAGCTCAGCTGGCCCTTCGCATGAGCGGCCCGCGCCCTGCGTACCTGCGGCGTCTGCGGGAAGGACCCGATGGTCGTCGTCGGGAACGGCGGCAGTCCGAGCGTGCCGGCCTGGACTCTGGAGCGCTCGGCAAAAGCGCTCTCTCGTCGCTTCATGCTGTCGTCAATGCTGGCGATCCGCCCCTCAACCAGCGGTTCATGGATCTTCGTGGATGTCACGCGAGTGGCGGCAGCCTCGGCAGACGCTTTCAACGCGCCTGCCACCGCATCCCTGCCTTGGGACAGGGCCCGGGCAAGCAACACCAACTCGTCGGTCTTCTGGGCCGCGAAGGCGAGCCACGACCTGATGTCCGCGTCGAGTTCCGTCTCCATGCGGAGGTCGATCGGCACATGCAGCATCGAGCAAGAAGGCGCGATCTCGACGCGGTCCAAGGGCCAGCCGGCGACGATCGGTTTGATGCGGTCGAGAATGGCGGGCAGGTTCGCACGCCAGACGTTGCGGCCATCGATCAAGCCAAGCGAGAGCACCAGATCCTTCCGTGCGAGCCGACCCACCGTTTCCAGCTGCTCGGGAGCGCGCACGAGATCAATATGCAGCCCGGCCAGGGGCAGAGAAACCGCGGTTTCGAGATTGTCTCCCAGCGGCCCGAAATAGGTAGCCAGCATGATCTTCAGCTCGGGCGCGGCTTTCGACAGCTGGCCATAGGCGAATTCGAACGCAGCTCGTTCGTTCGGGTTCAGATCGAGGACAAGCGCTGGCTCATCGATCTGCACCCAGTCGGCTCCAGACAGCTTCAGCCTCTGCAGGAGTTGCTCGTAGACGGGCAGCAGCCGCGGCAGGAGCGCGATGGGATCGAATCCTTCGGCAGGCGATTTCGCCAGCTTGAGGAAGGTGATCGGTCCAAGGATGACTGGGCGTGTGTGAACGCCGAGAGCTTTAGCCTCGATGAAGTAATCGACCGGTTTCGTCGACGAGAGGGCGAACGTCTGATCATCGTTGAGTTCCGGCACAATGTAGTGATAGTTGGTGTCAAACCACTTGGTCATTTCCATCGCGGTTACATCAGACCGATGAGCCGCCTGCTGGTGACCAGCGTGTCGACAATCCTCCGTCTGACCCTGGTTGCCCCGCCCCATTGCGAAGTAGATTTCAAGTGGAACCTCGCCGCTATTCCAGCCGTAACGGGATGGAACGGCGCCGACCATGGCTGCGGTGTCGAGCACATGATCGTAGAGCGAGAAGTCGTTCGACGGGATTTTCGACACGCCGCGATCGTGCTGCTCCTCCCAGCTAGCGGCACGGAGCGCCTTCGCACTGGTGAGAAGGTCGCCAGCGGAAGATTTTCCGGACCAGTAGCTTTCAAGCGCGAATTTCAGTTCTCGCTTACGACCGAAGCGCGGCACGCCGAGCGTTGCTACAGGAATTTGCTGAGAGACAGTCATGCCAGACCCCGATGGTTGGGGCGTCGGTGACAAGGAAGGCGCTAGCAGGCCGGCACGAACGCCAGGCTGCAGCGGCCACCGAGACACCCCGCCCGTGGACGTAATTCGCCGTGGCAGGTCTCCTGGCTCGCGGGGTCATAGCCTCTACCCGTCTTCCCAAGGCTATTCGCCTCAGTGACATGAGTGGGGTTGGCTCGCCGCTAACAGTTGCGGGGGCAGCGCCGGCATCGCACCGGCTTCCCTCTTAGCTCCGCTGCGGCAGCGCCGTACGGAGAACCACGACACGGGAGACAATTACAGCAGTTCGCTTCCTTGTCAACGCCGCATAAAGAAATGTTTATGTCGTTATGTTAAATTCGGGTTGCATGTTTCCCAAAGGTCGTCTCGAAAGCCAGGACTGTGGGAGCCTTGAGCGCCTGGTAAATCAAAGCAATGACGCACAGCGGTCCAGCAGGATAGGAGTTCGTCGGCTGCCGGCGGCAACCATACCGTTAAGCGCCGTGGTGCTGCTTCCCGCATCATGCGAACGCCACCTCGGCGTCGAACTTCGTTCCGAGGTTCCGACCGCTTCTTTGGTGATCTGCTCGCGACCATATTCGGCTCAATGGCGAGGCTGTTGCCCATGTGGAAGGTGTTGGCTGTGATGCCCTCGGTGATACGACACAACGACTTCGAGGGGAGCACCCGAGGCCCGCTGCAGCCGCGTGTTGCGAAGTGATCGAGGCCAATGTCTCGAACTGCTTGTTCGCAGCCCACCGGCTCAAGGGAACCCGGCTTAAACCACCGGGCCAGCTCAAGTCCTGTCCAAATGAGGCCTGAGCGGCAAATCGTCGTGCACGCGCACGGTTTGGCGTTCGATCTTGTGATGCGTCTTGGGCGGGCAATCGCCACGGTGCAGCGCTTCCAGGCGCGCAACGATTTCGGCGTCATCCTGGGTCTGCCTGTTGTTGTGGCGAACATACTCGACCCAGGTTGGCACATGATAGCACTCGGTCCATAGTTCGGGCTTTTCCAGGTCACGCAGCAACGCCCATTGTCTGGCGCCATCTCGCAGCCGGGCTTTTCGCCACGATGTCATCACACTGAGAAATTCTGGGACATCTCTCTGATCGATACGATAATCGACCATCACCATGATCGGACCGCTTCGTGGCCGCAGGTTAAGTTGCAGCGTCGGTTCGCTGAACTTGTTGGTCGGATCCAGATTGAGCGTTTCGAAATCCGGCTGAGGCAGAACGATCCCCATCAGTCCACCAATCACAAGAACCACGCTGGCGACGAGGAAGGCTCCCGAAACACCTTGGACATCCGCCAGTTCGCCCCAAAGCCAGCTTCCCGCCGCCATGCCGCCGTATGTGGCCGTCTGATAGAGAGACAGGGCGCGTCCAACCACCCACCGCGGCGCCGAAAGCTGCACTGTGACGTTAAACAGCGAGAATGATTGAATCCAAGCCGCACCGGCCGGCATGAGGAGGAGACAGCTCAGCCAAACGTGCTCACTCCATGCCAGAAAGAAGCAGCTGATCGCCAATATAAAGAACGCACCGCGAATGACCCATTCGTTGGAGAGAACTTCTCGGACCCGCCCGATGAGGAGCGCGCCGCAAATCGCTCCCAGGCCGAAGAAGCCGAGCATCACGCCGTAGGTGACCGCAGTCCCTTTGATCTGTTCGCGCGCAACCAACGGCAGGAGAGCCAAAATGACAACGGCGGTGAGGCCGAAAATGAAACTCCGGCACATCACCTTGAGGAGGTTCGGCGACAAGAGCACGTAACGGAAGCCCGCCGCCATCGCACTGCCGAAAGCCTCCCGCGGCAACGCTTGTCGTGCCCGTGCGGCTTTCCACCGCAACAGCGCAGCGATCAGAGCGAAGTAGCAAAAGACGTTGAAGAGGAACGCGAAGGCCGCACCGGCTGTGGCCACGATTATGCCGCCAATCGCCGGCCCGATGCTGCGCATGAGATTGTAGCTCATGCCGTTGAGCGCAACCGCGCTTGGCAGGTGTTCGCGAGGCAGGATATCCCCCATCGAGGCTTGCCAAGAGGGATCGTGCAATGCCCAACCACAGCCGATCAGGAAGGTGAGACCCAGAAGGGTCCAGGGTGTCATTTCCCCCGCATAGGTCAGGAACGCCAGGAAGGCGGATACGCAGACCATCAGCAGTTGCGCAGTCAACATGATCCGGCGACGGTCAAAGTTGTCCGCGAGCGCTCCCGCCGCGAGCGAGAAGATCATGTAGGGGAGGGTGGTCGATGACTGGACAAGCGCCACCATTCCATGGGAGGTGGCGATGCTCGTCATCAGCCAAGCCGCCGCCACACCTTCCACCAGCGTGCCAAGGTTCGAAACGAGTGCAGCCGACCATAGCGAACGGAAGGTCTTGTGCTGAAAAGGAACGAGTGAAGATGTTCTCTTCGCCATTGTGGGAAGCTTCGGGATCGACCGCGGGGCTGGATTTGTTTCGCCTCACTCAACCATGGCCTCGCCTACAAGCCAAGCTGCCACAGTGGCGCGCCTGCTAACCCAGAAAACTTGGCGGCCTTACAGGCATGCGCAGGACGCGCGAAGCCGCTCAAATCCCCCCAGATGGGTCAGCCATCGAAGACCGGCATCACTTGCCCGTTGAGCGGCTATACGATAGTGCTCCGCGCTAAGCAGGAAGCGCCAAAAATTCGAGCGGCGACTTCATTCTTCTATTCAGGAAGGAACTATGAGGCGGCAGACGCGACCATTCACCGTGGAAGTCAAACAAAAGCGCAATTATCAAAAAGCCGCACGTTCCATCTGGGGCAATTTCGACATCGCCGCGGCGATGGCCGAGACAACAAAGGAAGTCGAGCCGTTAAATCGTCAGCTTGTTGACTCTACTGTCGTGGCCCCTGATGCTGAACCTTTGCACAAACCGCGAGTGAAACATTTCATGGCCAATCCCCTGGAAACCGAGTCAGCAGTAGTTCATAGCGAACCGGCAGACAAAGCGGGAACGCCAAAACCGAAGACGAGAGCGCGGCGGTCGAGGAAGCCAGGAGCTGAGGCGAGCGCCGGCGCCAAGCCGATATCCGCGACCACTGAAGCACCGCCGTCAGCGCGAACAGGCCGAAAGAGCTACTCCGCGAAGGATCGTGCCCAAAAGCTGGCGCAGATCGAGACCTCGATCGGCGGCGGCGCTACTCTCAAGAGCGCGGTGAAGCAAGCCGGCATCTCGGAACAGACATATTATCTTTGGAAGAAGGCGGCGGCGCCTGCGGCGGACAGTGACGGGCTGAAGGATCTCGTCGCGCTCGAGGAAGAAAACAAGCGGCTAAAGAGCCTGCTTGCCGATCGTCTCCGCAAGGAGAATGCGGAACTGAAGAAAAGGCTTGGGCTGGATTAAGGAGGGTGGCAGCTGGTTCTTGGCTCGCCGCGCTACAGCAACCCCGCCTGCTCGGCCTCGTGGCGCAAATTCTGGCTTGGCCTCGGGCCGATCTGCTGGATGACCAGCCCGGCGGCCAGCGAGCCGAGATCGCCGCACTGCTTCAGGCTGCGGCCTTGCGTGTAGCCGTAGAGGAAACCGGCGGCATAGAGGTCGCCGGCGCCTGTCGTGTCGACCAGCTCGCGGATCCTGGTCGCCTCGATGGTGACGGTCTCGTCGCCGCGCACGATCACCGAGCCCTTTTCCGAGCGGG
>NZ_JAMYTP010000035.1:0-44090 GCF_040322515.1 Mesorhizobium sp. M0136 | reverse complement strand
GGGGAGTAGGGGAGTAGGGGAGTAGGGGAGTAGGGGAGTAGGGGAGTAGGGGAGTAGGGGAGTAGGGGAGTAGGGGAGTAGGGGAGTAGGGGGCATGCGTTCCGCAGTGCAATCTACACCACTCACATACTGCCTTACTCCCCTATTCCCCTACTGGCCTCAAATGCCTTCGCCGGCAAGCTCCTCGGAAAGTGCGGCGACCTGGTCCTGGGCGCTGCGCATCATCGGGTAGATGCCGAGAACGCGCTGCCAGGCCTCGAGTGCCGACTGCTTGTGGCCGGTTTCGGCCATGATCTGAGCCAGGCCCGAAAGCGCGCCGAAATGGCGTGGTTCGAGCTGCAGGGTGCGGTCGATGTCCGCCATCGATTTCCCGTAGTTCTTCATCATGAAATGAACAGTAGCGCGCCGGTTCCAGCCTTCCGCATAGGTCGGCTGCAAAGTCACCACCTGATCGAGGAAGTCGAGCGCGACATCGAATTTCTGGTTTTCGATCGCCTTCTGCGACCATTGCATCATCAGGTCGATAGAGGCGCTGCCCGACTGGGACCACTCGCTGCCGATCCGTCCGGCGATGCGCTCGGCCGCCTTTTCATTGCGTTCGCGCTTGAGATCGGCAAATAGCTGATCGAGCCGCGCCTGTTTCGTCTTGACGACCGGAGGCGCTGTCGGCGGAGTTGTGGTCGGATCTTCAGCCCACGCCGGCAGCGAGACAGCGCCGGACACGAGGAAAGCCGTGAAAAATGCAAAAAGAATCCGCATCGCGGGAATCTAGCCCCCGACGCCGGATCGTCAAACTGAAATTTAGCGTGAGTGTCGTATCATGCGAACGGAGGCGCGCAGCCTCCGTCGAAAACTCAACCCTGGCGCGCCTTGTAGCGCGGCGCGGTCTTGTTGATGATGTAGATGCGGCCCTTGCGACGAACCAGCTGGTTGTCGCGGTGACGCGCCTTCAACGCCTTGAGCGAATTCTTGATTTTCATGGTCTTGCCCGTCGGTCTGGGCCCGGTCACGGGCCGAATTATTAAGGCGCGCCCACAGACGCGCCTTTGAACTGTGCGTGGCTCATAGACGAGGAGCGTTGCCCGTGTCAACCGCAAGCGCGTTGCCTAAACGATACGGACCGTTTCGTATCATCAAATATCCGCCACTGGCGCCTTGCGGCATTGCGCAGGCTTGCGACGGCTGGAATGATGCGGTTGCGAATTGGAGATCGTCATGCGCCGAATTCTTGTGTCCGCCTGTCTTGTCGTCCTCGCGGCAGGCTCTGTTGCCCATGCGCAGGAATGCGACCGCAATGACGACAGCCAGCAGATGATGAACATCTGCGCCGACGCGGACTACAAATCCGCCGACGCCAAGCTCAACAAGGCCTACCAGGATCTCATCGGCGGAAGTGACGCAAAAGCCAGGAAGCTGTTGCAGACGGCGCAGCGCGCCTGGATCGCTTTTCGCGACGCGGAATGCAGCTATTCCGCCGCGGACAGCGAAGGCGGCTCGATCTATCCGATGCTGATATCGGAATGCCTGACGCGGCTGACCGACGATCGCACCAAGCAGCTCACCGCCGATTCGACCTGCGCAGAAGGCGATGTGAGCTGCGCCAGCCCCGACGAGGACGAGAGCGGCGACATCCAGTAAGCGTAGGTTCTAACGTTGTGTTTGAGCATGATCTTTTCCGATACCGGATTCCACTTTTCGCTAGCGCGGACCTTCGGTTCGGGATCATGCTCTAGCTGCGGCGGCTCACGCGCGTAAAATGGCCCATCTTGCGGCCGGGCCGCGCCTCGGCCTTGCCATAGAGGTGCAGCATCAGATCGGGCTCGGCGAGCAGCTCAGGAACGCGCCGGATGTCGTCGCCGATCAGGTTTTCCATGACGCAGTCGAACTGCCGGGCGGGACTTCCCAGCGGCAGGCCGGCGACGGCGCGGATGTGCTGCTGGAATTGCGAGATGGTGCAGGCGGCCTCCGTCCAGTGACCGGAATTGTGGACGCGCGGCGCTATCTCGTTGACCAACAGCGAACCGTCGGCAAGGACAAAGAATTCGACGCCGATGACGCCGACATAGTCGAGCGCTGCAAGGATCTCCGCCGCCGCCGTTTGAGCCGCAGCCGCCGTCTCGGATTCTACTCCGGCCGGCAGCGTCGAGCTGTGCAGAATACCGTTGCGATGGACATTCCACGCTGGATCGTAGGCGGCGAGCGAGCCGTCGCTGCCGCGCGCGGCGATCACCGAAACCTCGCGCTCGAAGGTGACGAAGGATTCCAGGATCAACGGCACGTTGCCCATCGCCTCGCAAGTGCCGGCAAAGCCGCCTGTTTCCATGTTGCGGAAGACACGCTGGCCCTTGCCGTCATAGCCCATGCGGCGCGTCTTCAATATGCCGCTGCCGTTGAACTGTTTCAGCGCAGCCGTCAGTTCCTCGTCATTGTCGACGGGACTGAAATCCGCGGTCGGTATGCCGATACCGTTGAGGAATTTCTTTTCCGCCAGCCGGTCCTGCGCCACTTCCAGTGCGCGTGCCGGCGGATAGACCGGCACCGTAGAGGCAAGTGCCGCGGCAGCCGCGACCGGAACGTTCTCGAATTCATAAGTAACGACGGCACTGGCCGCAGCCAGCTCGCCAAGCGCGGCCGCGTCGTCGTAGGCGGCGACGATCTGCCGGTTGGCGACCTGTGCCGCCGGGCAATCCGGCTGCGGCTCCAGCACGACGATGCGATAGCCGAGGCGGGCCGCGGCCATCGCCAGCATGCGGCCGAGCTGGCCGCCGCCGATGATGCCGATGCTCGATCCCGCCGGCAGGCTCACGGCGCGTCCGTGGGCTCGGCGGCCACCTTGGCGGTCTGCGCGGCGCGCCAGCTATCCAGCCGGGCGGCGAGCTTTTCGTCGCTCAGCGCCAGCACCGCGGCGGCGAGAAGGGCAGCGTTGGCAGCGCCGGCCTTGCCGATGGCCAAAGTGCCGACCGGAATGCCGGCCGGCATCTGCACGATTGATAGCAGCGAATCCTGGCCCGACAGCGTCTTTGATTCCACCGGCACGCCGAGCACCGGCAGCGGCGTCATCGCCGCCGTCATGCCGGGCAGATGCGCCGCACCCCCGGCACCGGCGATGATCACCTTGTAGCCGGCCGCCTTGGCGCCCTTGGCGAACTCATAGAGCCGGTCGGGCGTGCGGTGGGCCGAGACAATCAGCCGCTTGTGCGAAATGCCAAGCGCCTCAAGCGTTTCGGCGGCGTGGCGCATCGTCGCCCAGTCGGACTGGCTGCCCATGATGATGGCGACGTCGGCGCGGTGATCGTCCAAGCTTCTGCTCTCCGGCGGCAAAGGCGCGCATTAGCGGAAATCGAGGGGAGCCGCAAGGATGGCCGGAAACGGCAAAGCCGCTTGTGCCGTCTGCGTGGCTACGCACATGGACTTGGGCGGTCTGTCATCGGGCGGCCGCTGCTCGGAAGCGGTTGACGAAGTCGTCAAGTTCGGGCCGTTCGGTATCGGAAATCGCCCAGTAGGAAAAGGCGCTGTCGCTCCAGTGGACCAGCGAGAAGCCACCAGCAGAAAGATCGACCGGTCCGGCTGTCGAGCCGGTTTCCTCGGGCGCGGCGACGAGAGTGATCAGGTGCTCGCGGTGCCTGTAGACCAGTGCCGGCACTGGCTGGTCGGCGATCACCTCGACGCGGCCGCCGAGCAACGCGAAGCCGTCACTGGCAAGATCAGGTGCCGGTGGTGACAGGCCGACCCTGCCATCCAGCCAGGGTTTGACCGTGTGCCGGTCCGACGAGACGACGTCCACGGGGCTGGCTGCCAGCAGGCTGCGGCGGTGGCCGTTGGCGACCGCGGCGGCAAAGCTGTCGGGCGCCCTGCTCAGCATCATCCATTGCGTCGCGCCGCTGGCCAGCACGGCGGTAACGACGATCGACGCCGCCAGCGCGCGCCAGTCGAACGCGCCAAATCGGTGCATCGCCCTGTGCGCTGGCAGCACTCGAGCGGCGGGCGCCGGCCCCGGCAGCACTTTCTCCATACCGGCTGTCCCGATTGCAGCGATGCGAGCCTTGAAATCCTCACGGACATCGAGCCTCGGCAGCCCGCTGACGACCGTCTGCAGCGCAACGATGCGGGCATGCTCGGCGGCGAGCGCCGGGTCGGCCGCGATGCGTCGCTCGACAGCCAATGCTGCTGCTGCGTCGAGCTCGCCATCGACCAAGGCATGGATCATCAGCGCCACGCTCGCCGGGTCATCGGGCAGTCCATCGTTGTGCGCGCTCATGGCGCCCTCCCAAGTTGGGATATCAGCAGACCGCGCGCCCTCGCCAGCCGCGACATCACCGTGCCTAGCGGCACGCCAAGCAGCGTCGCGATCTCGCGATAGCTGAGGCCGTTGACGTCGCGCAGCACCACAGTCTCGCGAAATTGGTGCGGCAGCGCGGCGATCGCCGCCTCGAGTGCGGCCGTGTCGGCCTTGGCGATCAGGCTTGCCTCAGGATTATCCGTATCCGGCAGGCCGGCGCCATATGCAGCCGTCATGTCATCGAGGTCGCTCAGGTCGCCGACGGCGACGATACTGCGCGGCCGGTTGCGCGCCAGCCAGGAGTAAGAGGCGTTGCGCACGATCGCTAGCAGCCAGGCGCGCGCATTGCCGCCGGCATAGCCGGCGATGCCCGCATGCGCCTTCAAACAGGCCTCCTGCACCACATCCTCCGCATCGGCGGCGTTGCCCGTCAGCCAGCGGGCAAGCGCAAGCGCATCCGCGAGATGGGGCAGAACCACCTCGCGAAAGCGCTCGGTCGCGGCCTCTTGGTTCAACACCGTCGCATCGCCCGGCATCCCGGGCAGAACCTTCCGAAAATCCTCACGGAGCGATGGTGATCCTGCCCTGCATGTGCGGGTGAAGCCCGCAGAAATAGGCATAGTCGCCCACTTTGGTGAAGGTGAAGGCATATGTGTCACCGGTGTCAAGCGCCTTGGAGCGAAACGAGGCATCGTTGGCGACCACCACATGCGGGATGTCGTCGTCATTCTCGAAGGTCACGGTAGTGCCCTGCTTTATCGTCAGCACCGCCGGTGTGAAGGCAAAGTTCTCGATCTTGACCATTGGCTGGTCTGCTGCGTTCAGTGGCATGGCAACCATTATCAGGATCGCCGCCAAACCGAACGTGACAGGGGATACGACCAAGACGCGGGATGGGAAGCGGATCATCGCATTTCCCCTCAGGCCAGCGTGCTGTCGATGATGGCGAGGTCCTGCCCGCCTTCCTTGACTGTCACGCTGCTTGTGCCGAGCAGGCTGCGCAACTGGCCGGCAGGCACCGTCATCGGCCCGGGTGAGGCTGCGGTGCCCGGCGCCGGTTGCGGGAAAGCGGTCGAGCGCGCGGTATGAAAGGTAACGTTGCCTTCGACCTTCTGCATGATCTGGTGGATATGGCCGTTGAGTACTGTGACAGAGCCGAAGCGCTTGAGCAAGGCTAAGGCCTGCGCCGCGTCATCGGTGCCCCAGCCCCATTCGGGATAAACAGCCCATAACGGGATGTGGGCAAAGACGACGATTGGCGTCGAGGCGGTGACCGCCTTCAGATCATCGGCCAACCATGCCAGCTGGTCGGCGCCGAGATTGCCCAGCCCGCCAGCCTTCAGGTTGACGACGTTGACCAGCCCGATGAAATGGACGCCGTTCTGGTCGAACGAATACCAGCCGGCGCCCTTGGTGCCTTTGCCGTAGCGGTCGAGATAGGCCTGGCCATTGCCGTCGTCGATCAGGTCGTGCTCACCGGGCACATAATGTACGTCGAAGCCTGCGCCGCCGATGATCTGGGCAGCGTTGTCGAACTGCGCGACTTTCGACAAATGGGTGATGTCGCCGGTGTGGATCATGAAAGCGGGCTTTTGCGGCAACGCCTGGATCTTGCCGATGGCCTCCTTCAGCGTGTCGATGGCGTGCGGGTTGGCAGCCTTGTCGAAGCCGATGTGGCTGTCGGAGATCTGGAGGAAAGTGAAGCCGGTGGCCAAGGCTTCTGCGGCTTGCGCCGCGCCGAGCAGGCTGAGCGAAACCGGCACGCCGGCCGAAATCGTCCATAGCACTCCCGTGCCGGCCCAGATCATGCATTCCAGTGCATGACGGCGGCTGATGCCGTCAGCTTCATTGTCGTGGTGGTGGGTCATACCGGTCTCCTGCAACGCCGGAAATGGCGTCTGCATGGGAGACCAATGGGCGGGGTGGTTTATTCCGCCCGACGACCAAAAAATCATTCACAGTGCCGTGATGGCGCACTGGCCCGATGCCAAGCCGGCGCTGGAAGGCACTGGCTCGACCACGTTCTGGCGATGTCTAGTCCGGCCAGTGCAAGGCCCCGGCGGACTGCTTGCGAGCGGGTTTCATCGCATCCGCGGGCCGATCGGCAGCACTCAGCACCGCCCGCAGGCTTTCGGCGACGATCTCCGCCTCGCCGGGATGAAGATTGCATGGATCAAGGAAGAAGTGACCGCGCTCGACCTCGTGGTTGCGCACGATGATCGGGGGCGAGCCCGCCGCCAGCGCCGAGGCAAGGCCGGCGGCGGTGAACCTGCTTTCAGGCGTAACAAACACCTGCAGGCGGTCGAGCGGATTGGCGGTCGGATCGGGAATGATATGCGCGGCGATACCAGGTAGCCCATCCAATGCGTCTTTCCACAGGCGCAAAGCCGCTTCCTCCCGCTTGCGGATGCCGGCATGGTCGCGCCGCTCCCAGGCTTCCAGAGCCGCCATGGTGCCGGCAATGCTCTCCTTGCCCACCTTCATGGCGCGCGCAACGCCGCGGTTCTGGAGATAGGCGGCCCGCACCAGATCCTTGCGCCCCGTCACGATGCCGCTTGTCGGTCCGCTGAGGAACTTGTGCCCGCTATAGACGACGATGTCAGCGCCGCGTGCGAGAAAGCCGCGCAGGTCGTATTCGGAGGCGGCGTCGACGATCACCGGCACGCCCTTGGCGTGGCAGATCTCGCAGAACTCCTCGAGCGAAAGCATGCCGTATTGCACCGTGTGGTGCGCAACTACGTAGAGGCCGGCCGCGGTGCGGTCGCGGATCGCGTCGCGCACATGATAATCCTGCGTCACGCTGACCGTGCCGGCGGGTATTGTCTTCGCCCCGGCCAACCGGATCGACTGGTCGATCGGCGCGCCGTAATTGACGATATGACCGAGCTGGACGATGACCTCCGACTTGAGGCCCTCAGTGTCGTCCGGCAGCCGCTCGATCGCAAGAAGGCTTGTTCCGGTCATCGCGCCGGCAATCGCCATCGTTATGCCGCTGGCGCAGCACGCGGTGATGAAGCCGGCCTCGCCGCCGGTGAGGCGTGCAATCACAGTACTTGCGGCGCGCTGCAGATCGTCCATCTCGACCCATTGCGAGGCGATTTCCGACATTGCGGCAATCGCTTCTGGCACGATGATCGAAGCGCCGAGCGCCGTCATCGTACCGGAAACGTTGATGATCGGGCGAAGGCCAAGCCGTTCGCGGATTGTCGTGTTGGAACGGTCAGCGGCATAGGTCGTCATCTCTGCAGATCCTGTTTCGAACGATTTCAGGCGATCTCGACGACCGCCTCGATTTCAACTGTGATGTTGCCCGGCAGCGAGCCGACACCGATTGCCGAGCGGGCATGTCCGCCGATCTTATCAAAGACGGCGGCGAAAAGATCGGAACAGCCATTCACCACCTTGGGGTGCTCGCTGAATGTCGGCGTCGCATTGACAAAGCCAAGCAGCTTGACGACTCGCACGATGCGGCCGAGGTCGCCGGCCGCCGCATGCATGACGGCGAGCAGGTTTAGGCCGGTCAGACGCGCATGCCCATAGGCCTCTTCAACGCTGACGTCGTCGCCGACCTTGCCGGTGCAGAGCGCGCCGTCGGCGCGCAACGGCCCCTGGCCGGAGAGGAAGATCAGCCGTCCGCTCTCGGCATAGGTGACGAAGTTGGCGATGGGCTTCGGCGGCTCGGGCAGTGTCAGGCCCAATTCCGCGAGCCGGATGTAAGGCGTCATAAAAGCTCCTTGCGACAGCTTTCGCCGTCCGATGTCAAAAATGCGAGGCGCGAAACCGCGCCAGGAAGCTGCGAAGGCGTTCATTGTCGAAGCCCGCCGCCAGAATCTCGGCGGGTGGTCCGACGGCGCTGACGCCGCCGTCCGCCATGAAAACGATGCGGCTCGATGCATCGCGTGCAAAAGCCATCTCATGCGTGACCATCAGCATCGTCATGCCGTCTTCGGCAAGGCTGCGAACGACCTCGAGCACCTCGCCAACCAGTTCGGGGTCGAGCGCCGAAGTTATCTCGTCGAGAAGCAGTATCTTCGGCTCCATCGCCACCGCGCGGGCGATGCCGACGCGCTGCTGCTGGCCGCCGGACAGCTCGGCCGGCAGGCTGTCGGCCTTGTGGGCGAGGCCGACCCGGCCGAGCCAGTGCTCGGCAATGGTGCGGGCCTCGGCATTGCTCTTGCCGCGCACCTTGCGCAGGCCAAGCATGATGTTGCCGGCGGCAGTCAAATGCGGAAACAGATTGAAGCTCTGGAACACCATTCCGGTCTCGGCTCGCATCGCCGCCAGGTCGCGCTCGCTGCGTCGCTGGCGTGTTCCCGTCTCGCGATAGCCGACCTCCTTGCCATCGATACGGATCGAGCCGCTGTCGTAGCTCTCCAGGAAGTTGACGCAGCGCAGAAGCGTGGTCTTGCCGCTGCCGGAAGGGCCGATGACAGTCACCACCTCGCCGCGTGTCACCTTGAGACTGACGGAGCGCAGGACCTCGACGGATCCAAAGGCTTTGGAAACCTCGGAGACATCGAGAAGTGCCGGATTCTGGTGCGGGGCATTGGACATCTTGCTATTCCCGGATGAATGAGAAACGCTGCTCCAGCCGCCGGCTGGCCAAGGAGAGGGCGTAGTTGACGGCGAAGTAGACGAGCGCACCGAGAATGTAGAGCGGCATCGCCTCATAGGTGCGGCCGATGACCTGGTTGATCGCCTGCATCAGGTCGGTGATGCCGAGCAGCGAGACCAGCGCGCTGCCCTTCACCGCGTCGGTCACGCCATTTATCCAGGGTGGCAGGAAGCGCCTGAACGCCTGCGGAAAAATGACGTAGGCCAGCCGCTGGCGAAAGGTCAGTCCGATCGCCATCGCCGCCTCGGACTGACCCTTGGGAATCGAGCCGACGGCGCCCCTCAGATATTCGACCACCTGTGCGGTCTTGAAGAGGGTGAGGGCGAGTACGGCCGCCCAAAAGGATTCCAGATGCAGCCCCACCGCGGGCAGGCCGTAATAGACGAAGAAGATCAGCACCAGGATCGGAATGCCGCGTATGGTGTCGCTGAAGATGCGCACTGCCCAGCGCAGCGGAGCCGGACCGTAGACAAGGCCGACGCCCATCAGCACGCCGGCGATGAGCGATAACACCACGACCAGCAGCGACACCCACAAGGTTACCGCAAAGCCCTGGGCGAGGAACGGCAAGGCGTAGATGATCTGGCTCAGCATCTCAGCGCGCCGCCTTGAACCGGCGCTCGACCAGCCGCAACGCGAAAAGCAGTGCATAGCCGGTCAACAGGTACATCGCCGTCACCACCAGATAGACCTCGACAATGCGGAACGTGTTGAAGTTGATCCACTGGGCGCCGTAGGTGAGCTCGGGTACCGAGATGACCGATGCCACGGACGTGTCCTTGAAGAGCGATATGAATGTGTTGGAAAGCGCCGGCAGGGTTATGCGCAGCATCGTCGGCAGGCGCACGTGGAGCAGCCTTTGCCATGGCGTCAGGCCGATTGCCTTGCCGGCGTCGAGCTGTCCGCGCGGCACCGCCTCGAGCCCCGAGCGAAACACCTCGACCAGGTAGGCGCCGCTGTAGAGCGATAGCGTGGCAATAAATGAGGTTTGCGCACTGTAGGCAATGTCGATCACCGTCGGCAGGCCGTAGAAGACCAGATAGACGAGCAGGATCAGCGGCACGTTGCGGATGAACTCGACATAGGCCGCGATGATGGTCCGCACCGCACGTCCGGCCGATACGTACCAGACCGCCAGAACGAGCCCGATGACGATGCCGATCGCGATCGAGATGACGGCCAGTTCGAGGCTTAACAGCAGTCCGCCCCAGAGCTTGTCGAAATGCCGCCAGATCAGGTTGAAGTTGAGGGTATAACCCATGCATCCCCGTCATAGAGGGCTGTGATGAGAGGGGGCGGAAGGACGTTTGTCCTTCCGCCTGCTTGCATCAGATGACCGGGAAACCGGGATGGCGGGCCGGCGGCTCCTGTCCGAAATAATCCTTGAACGCAGCGTCGTAGAGTGCCGTTTCATGGCCGAACATGGCGATGGTGAAGGTCTGGTTGACGAAGGTCAGCCAGTCGAGGTCGCCCTGCCGCAGTGCGGCGCCATAAAGCATCGAGAACCAGCTCTTGCCGGCATCGAAGTATTTGTCCGGATTGCGCGAGGCGAGCCAGCGGACCGTTGACAGATCAACCGCGGCAGCGTCGACGCGCTTGGATTCCAGGGCCTGCAGCACGTTGGCCTGCGTGTCTATCTGCATCACCTGCGACTCCGGCAGCACGATATGCACATTTGCCTCGGCATCAACGTTTTGCAGGATGGAAATCCGGGTCGCCGAACCGGCGGCAAGCAGCTTGTCGAAGGTCTTGTTTTCGGCGTTCGGAAGGGTCAGCAAGGCGATGCCTTCGACGTAGTAGGGCCTGGAGAAGTGGATCAGCTGCGAGCGCTGGGCGGTCATGGTCATGAACTGGATGGTGATGTCGACCTTGTTGGTGGTCACGTTCGGAATGCGCTGAGCCGGATCCTGCATGACGAATTCGACTTTGGTCGGGTCGTCGAAGAGCCCCTTGGCGAGAATGCGACCCATGGTGATGTCCATGCCCACCAGTTCGCCGGCGTCGTTCTCGAAATGCCAGGGCGCATTGGTGCTGCCGGTGCCGACGATCACCTTGCCGCGCTCGAGGACGGTGCGCAGCAGGCTGTCCGGCGCTGCCTGGGCCGCCGCTTTCTGAACGTCGACCGCGGTAGCGGCGCTCATCACTCCGGCCGTTGCAAGCCCGGCCATTCCCAGTTTCAGAAATTCACGTCTTTTGGATGTGTCGTTCACGGCGACCTCCTTTCGTGTTGTGTTCCCCTTTGGACCAGCGATACAGGCATCGGTTGCAACTGATGTAATTGTCTCTTACAAGAGACGCCTGTACTCTGTACAAGACAGATTAACATCAGGGATCGATAATGCAAGATGGCAATGCATTGGCCGCTCGACCGGACGTCGGACTGGACGAAGACAAGACCTCGGGCTCTCGGGAGAAGGGTCTCAACCGGGTTCTCCAGATTTTGGAGTTTCTCCACACGACCCAGCGCGCGATCGGCGTTGGCGACCTTGCCAAAGGAGTGAACGCGCCGCGTTCGACGACTTATACGCTGGTGCGCTCGCTGGTCGACGCAGGCCTGCTTGAGATGGCCGGAGACGGCAATCGGGTCTATTTCGGAAAGAAGCTTTATCTCTACGGAATGGACTATGTGCGGGGCAACGACCTGCTCAGGCGAGGGCGCCAGGAAGTCGACCATCTGTCGCGCGAGACCGGCGAGACCTCGGAGCTGTGCATGCTGCAAAGCGGCCGCTACACCATCGTCCATTCAAGCCCGGGAACGAGGCCATTCAGGATCAGTTCGGCGACGGGTCTGCAAATACCGCTTCCCTGGACAGCTTCCGGGCGGCTGCTCCTCGCCGGGTTCGACAGGGCGGCGATCGAGGATATGGTCTCGGAAGACGATCTCGTGCTGCCGGACGGCCGCAGGTTGCGGCTCGACGATTTCATAGCCGACATCGCCGTCGCCAAGTCGGCCGGCTACTGCGTCACCTCCGGCCTTGTCGATGCCTACACGAAATGCCTGGCCGCGCCGGTCTTTTCCGCGCCGGGCAGGGTCGAGGCGACGATGTGCCTGGTGGTTCCGATCGATACCTCGACCGAAAAGACCGATGACCTGATAGCGCTGTTGCGCGAGCGCGCCGCACGGCTTTCGATCGCGGCATAGCGCTTTTCCAGCGGGCCGGCGCCGGCGTTCGTTCAAGCAATAATGTCTGGAATGATCTTGTCTTCCAGCGCCATCAGCCTGTCCTTCAGGAAAAGCTTCTTTTTCTTCATGCGCTGGATCTGCAGCGGGTCGCAATTCATGGCGATCATCGCATTGATGGCCGCGTCGAAATCGGCGTGTTCCTGCTTCAGCCGGGAATATTCGAGGCGGATATCCGCCTGTTCCTGATCGGACATTTTTACCGTCTGCACGTCTGCGGCGCCCAAACACTGGGCCTGATTGGGCGGGACCGGGGCCTTCTTGCACCGGCGCGCAGCCCATACCACATTTCACATTGTCGTGGAATGCTACCACGCAGCATTCGACATCGGTGCTCGATGGTGGCACACTGTCATTATGCCGTCACAGAAGCGAGCCTGCGGTGGACGTGCCTTGGCGGCTGCAATCGAGGAAACCATGAAAGGGAGAACCAATCATGTCTCTTGCATCCCATCTTGATGAGCTGCAGCGGAAACACGGCGACATCGAACGGGAAATCGACGATGCGATGGCCCATCCATCGGTAGACGACCTCGAAATCGTGAATCTCAAGCGGCGCAAGCTGGCGCTCAAGGACGAGATTGAAAAACTGAAGGCGAAACCGACGACGCACTGAAGCCCTTCCAGGACTAGAAGCGCGCGCCGCCCGGCGCGCGTCTCTTTCCGGTGGCATATCGCTATGCTGCCGGAAATGCCTGTGGATTTGCGGCAAGCTGCCGTCTTGTCATTTCCGATTTGCTAGGCCTGCGCGCCCGTCGCCATTGACAAGCCATCTTTGCTCCTCCACCTCATGCCCGGACCTTCAAGATTAAAGGCAGCCGGCATGACCGGATATTATTCCTCACCCTTCCCACGCCGCAGGTCGGTCGGTGTCGATGTCGGCGGCGTGATTGTCGGCGGCGGCGCGCCGGTCGTCGTCCAGTCAATGACCAACACCGACACGGCCGATGTCGATCAGACGGTCGCACAGGTGGCGGCGCTGCATCGCGCCGGCTCCGAGATCGTGCGCATAACCGTCGATCGCGACGAAAGCGCTGCCGCCGTGCCGGCCATCCGCGAGCGGCTGGAACGACTCGGCATCGACGTGCCGCTGGTCGGCGATTTCCATTATATCGGCCACAAGCTCCTGGCCGACCACCCGGCCTGCGCCGAGGCACTGGCTAAATACCGCATCAATCCCGGCAATGTCGGCTTCAAGGACAAGAAAGACCGGCAGTTCGCTGCGATCGTCGAGATGGCGATCCGATACGACAAACCGGTGCGCATCGGCGTCAATTGGGGTTCGCTCGACCAGGAGCTGCTGACCCGGCTGATGGACGACAACCAGGCCCAGGGCTTTCCGCTGACCGCCCAGGAAGTGACGCGCGAGGCAATCGTGCGGTCGGCAATCCTGTCGGCCGAAATGGCTGAAGAGATCGGCCTTGCCCGCGAGAAAATCATCCTGTCAGCCAAGGTCAGCGGCGTGCAGGATCTGATCGCCGTCTACACCGAGCTTGCCACCCGTTCCGACCATGCGCTGCACCTCGGCCTGACGGAGGCGGGCATGGGCTCGAAAGGCATCGTCGCCTCGTCCGCGGCCATGGGCATCCTGCTTCAGCAGGGCATTGGCGACACCATCCGCATCTCGCTGACGCCGGAGCCAAACGGCGACCGCACGCGCGAGGTGCAGGTGTCGCAAGAGCTGTTGCAGACCATGGGCTTCCGGCAGTTTGTGCCGATCGTCGCCGCCTGCCCGGGCTGCGGGCGCACAACCTCGACCGTGTTCCAGGAGCTTGCTCAGAACATCCAGGCCGACCTGCGCAAGAACATGCCGGTGTGGCGCGAACAATATCCCGGCGTCGAGAACCTCAAGGTCGCGGTAATGGGTTGCATCGTCAACGGTCCGGGCGAATCCAAGCACGCCGATATCGGCATTTCGCTGCCCGGCACCGGTGAGACGCCAACCGCCCCGGTGTTCGTCGACGGCAGGAAGGCGGCGACCCTGCGCGGCCCGTCGATCGCCGCGGATTTCGAGAAAATGGTTTCCGACTACATCGAACGGCGGTTTGGGCAACACGGCAAAGCCGCGGCGGAGTAGTTCGATGCGGCGTTTGCTTGGGGCGACGCTGGTTGTCATTTCCGGGCTGGGCTGGGCGACAGCCGTCCAGGCCGATCCGCCGCGGCCCGCCAAGCAGAAGCTGATCGATCGAGTTTGCGATCTTATAGAGACGCATGCCGACCAGAACGGCCTGCCTCGGGATTTCTTTGCCCGGCTGATCTGGAAGGAGAGTCGTTTCGATCCCAACGCGGTCAGCCCCGTCGGCGCGGAGGGTATCGCCCAATTCATGCCGGGTACCGCCAAGATGCGCGGGCTCGCCAATTCGTTCGATATCGAGCAGGCTATCCCGGCCTCGGCAAAATATCTCGCCGAAATGAAGACCGGCTTCGGCAATCTGGGCCTCGCCGCAGCTGCATACAATGCCGGCGAGAGCCGGGTGACGCGCTGGCTGAATTCCGGCGGATTCCTCCCGATGGAGACCGAAAGCTACGTCCTGGACGTCATGGGCGAGCCGGCCGACAGGTTCACCGATGCCGCCTACGCCGGCGTCATCCGGCCGCTCGACAAGAAGGCGAGTTTCGCTGCGGCTTGCCGCGAGCTGCCGGTGATCATGTCCAGAACCGTGCCGATGTCGTCGATCAACATCAAGCCGTGGGGCGTGCAGGTGGCCGGCAATTTCCGTCGCGCCGCGGCGCTCAATCAGTGGAGCAACGTGAAGCGCCGGTTTCCAGCCTTGCTCAGCGGTCGCGATCCGGTGGTCAGCCGGGTGCGCACACCGATCGGCAGGCGCGGCATCTATGCGGTGCGGATCGGCGCCGACACCAAAGCCAAGGCCGACGATATTTGCCAGAAACTGCACAGCGTGGGCGGCGCATGCATCGTGGTGCGCAATCGGTAAGCCATATGTCGGTGCGTTTCGCGCCATTGCTGCCCTCTTGCTCCCCGTGGGCACTTCGTCCTCGACACGTGAATCATATTTTCGGTGAACCGTTAGCCAGGTCTTGCATCGTCGTCGATGCGGGGTAAGGTCCCCGCGATTTTTCGCGAAAGGGATCAGCATGGCCGCCTTCAAGACACTGGACGACATCGGCAATACCAGCGGCAAGCGTGTGCTGGTGCGTGTCGACCTCAACGTTCCCGTCACCGAGGGCAAGGTCACCGACGCCACCCGCATCGAGCGCATTGCGCCGACCATCGCCGAGCTCTCCGGCAAGGGCGCCAAGGTCATCCTGCTTGCCCATTTCGGCCGGCCCAAGGATGGACCGGCGCCCGAATTCTCGCTCGAACCGATCGCCAGGGCGACGGCGGACGTGCTCGGCCGCCCCGTCGGCTTTGCCGCCGACTGCATCGGCGACAAGGCCGCAAATGCCGTTGCTGCCATGAACGGCGGCGACGTGCTGCTGCTCGAGAACACCCGCTTCCACAAGGGCGAGGAGAAGAACGACCCGGCCTTCACCGAAAAGCTCGCCGCTAACGGCGACATCTTCGTCAACGACGCCTTCTCCGCTGCGCACCGTGCCCATTCGTCGACAGAAGGGCTGGCGCATGTGCTGCCGGCCTTCGCTGGGCGCACCATGCAGGCCGAACTCGATGCTCTGGAAAAGGGGCTTGGCAATCCAGTCCGTCCGGTTGTCGCCATCGTCGGCGGCGCCAAAGTCTCGACCAAGATCGACCTGTTGATGAACCTGGTGAAGAAGGTCGACGCGCTGGTCATCGGCGGCGGCATGGCCAATACGTTTCTAGCGGCGCGCGGCACCGACGTCGGGAAATCCTTGTGCGAGCATGATCTCGCGACCACCGCCAAGCAGATCATGATCGAGGCGGCCGAGGCCGGCTGCGCCATCATCCTGCCCGCCGACGGCGTCGTCGCCAGGGAGTTCAAGGCCGGCGCCGCCAACGAGACCGTCGCCATAGCGGACGTGCCGGCCGACGGCATGATCCTCGATGTCGGCGCAAAGACCGTGAAAACCATTGCCGAATGGATCGACCGCGCCGCGACGCTGGTCTGGAACGGGCCGCTCGGCGCTTTCGAAATCGAGCCATTCGACCACGCAACGGTGGCGACGGCCAGGCACGCGGCAGCGCGCACCAAGGCCGGCAGACTGGTCTCGGTCGCTGGCGGCGGCGACACGGTGGCGGCGCTCAACCATGCCGGCGTCAGCGATGATTTTACTTATGTATCGACGGCCGGCGGCGCTTTCCTCGAATGGATGGAAGGCAAGCCCTTGCCCGGCGTCGACGTCTTGAAGCGCTGAGCGCGACCGCAAGAGCAGCGCGAAGGAGTGCGCCCGCGACTTTCAATCGATTCGCGCTTGTTTGACGAAATGGTTCGACTTGAACCTGCGTTGCTCTGGTGGTCTGCTGGGCGCGGATCAATTCTTTCAGGAGAAGCACGATGAGCGAACGTCTCGAGGACATTGCCGCCGCGATGGTGGCCGATGGCAAAGGCTTGCTGGCGGCCGACGAAAGCTCCGGCACCATCAAGAAACGCTTCGACGTCATCGGCGTCGAGTCGACCGCCGACAGCCGGCGCGACTATCGCGAGATGATGTTCCGCGCCAGCGAGGCAATGACCAAATACATTTCCGGCGTCATCCTCTATGACGAGACCATCCACCAGAACGCCGCCGACGGCACGCCGCTGGTCGACATCATCAAGGCAACAGGCGCCATCCCCGGCATCAAGGTCGATGCCGGCGCCAAGCCTCTGGCCGGCTTTCCCGGTGACACCATCACCGAAGGCCTGGACGGCCTGCGCGAACGCCTCGCCGACTATTACAAGCTCGGCGCCCGCTTTGCCAAATGGCGCGCGGTGATCGACATCGATGTTTCCAAAGGCGTGCCTTCCGCCACCTCGATCGGCTCGAACGCCCATGCGCTCGCCCGTTACGCCGCGCTTTGCCAGGAAGCCGGCATCGTGCCGATCGTCGAGCCGGAGGTGCTGATGGACGGCGCCCACGACATCGACACGTGCTACGAGATCAGCAAGGCGACACTGACAAAGTTGTACACCGAGCTCTATGCGGCCCGCGTCGCGCTCGAAGGCACCATCCTGAAACCGAACATGGTCCTCGCCGGCAAGAAATCGGGCAAGGTCAGCAGCCCGGAGGAAGTTGCCGAAAGGACCATAAAACTGTTCCGCGAGACGGTGCCGGCGGCGATTGGAGGCATCGCCTTCCTTTCGGGCGGACAATCGGACGAGGAGGCGACCGCCAACCTCAATGCCATCAACGCCATCGGACCGCATCCGTGGAAGCTGACCTTCTCCTATGGCCGCGCCTTGCAGGCCGCTCCGCAGAAGGCCTGGGGCGGCAAGGCAGCGAACGTCGCCGCCGCGCAGGCCGCCTTCGCCCATCGCGCCCACATGAACCATCTGGCGGCGCTTGGACAATGGCAGCCGAAGCTTGAGCAAGCCGCCTGACCGAAAACATCTTGCGTTTCTCCCGACCCGGGCCACGTGCCCGGGTTTTTGTTTGAAAGCAGCAAGGGCTGCAATTTCTTGCAACTGAAATGCAGCCGGGTGTCGGTATTGCTCGCTGCCGAACGTCCTCCGTGAAAAGAGGAGCAGACCTATGCCAAACAACAAGACCGTTTCGCAGGAAGACTGGTTTCAGGCGCACAAGGCGCATCTGGCGCGCGAAAAGGAATTGACGCGCTTTCGCGATCGTGTCGCCGCCGAACGCCGCGAACTGCCGTGGTTGAAGATCCGCAAGGACTACGTCTTCGAAACCGAGCAAGGGCCAAAGAAACTGCCCGACCTGTTTGGCGGCAACAGCCAGCTGATCGTCTACCATTTCATGTTCGGGCCGGGCGCCGATTATCGCTGCGAGGGCTGCTCATTCCTTGCCGATCATATCGACGCCGCCAACCAGCATCTCAGGCACCACGATGTCTCACTTGTCGTGGTAGCGCGGGCGCCATTGGCCGAATTGCTGCCCTACAAGCAGCGTATGGGCTGGAAATTCGACTGGGTGTCGTCCTACGCCTCGGACTTCAACTTCGATATGCAAGTGTCATTCACGGACAAGCAGATCGCGGCCGGCGATACGACCTACAATTTCGAGCGGCGTGCGCGAAACTCGAAAGACCTTCCCGGCGCCAGCGTGTTCTATCGCGACGAGAAGGGCGACATCTTCCTGACCTTCGTCTTGCGCTCCCGAGGCGGCGATCCGCTGATCGGCGCCTATCATTATCTCGACCTGACGCCGAAGGGTCGCAACGAAACCGGCCCGCATCATAGCCTCGTCGACTGGGTACGGCTGCATGACGAGTACGAAGACCAATCCGGGACACATGACTGCTGCCATTGAGGCGGCAAGGGTGTCATTGTAAGGTCGTTCACCTCCAATGCAACATGCGCTAAGTGCTGTTCGCTATGCCCTAAAAGGGACTTGCCATGCGGCGCTTTCCGACCCTTCTCACCTGGTTCGCCTTTCCGGTCTATGTCTGGCAAGGACTTGGCGTGCGTCGCCGCACCACCCGCATGCTGCCGGCGCAAGGTCCGGTCATGCACGAGATATCTGGCCTGGCGCCAGCAATCTCGGTTCTGGTGCTTGGCGATTCCTCCGCCGCGTCGGTAGGCATCGGCAATTCCGAAAACGGATTGGCCGCGCAACTGGCCGTTCTGATTGCGCAACGCACCGGCCGCATCGTGCGCTGGCGGGCAGCCGGCTTCAACTCGGCAACCTCTGGCCAGATCCGCGATCATGTGCTGCCCAATCTGTCGGCCGATCCGTGGACGCATATCGTGCTTGCCATCGGCACCAACGACACCAAGAATTTTCATTCGGTACCGCGGTTCAAGCGCGAGTTTGGCGGCCTGCTTTACGCGCTGCGCGCCAAATGGCCGGAGGCGCGCGTCGTGTGGTCGCCGGTGCTTGAGTTCACCCGGGCGCCGGCAATGCCGCCGCTGCTCGGCAAGATTCTCGAAATCCGTGCCGTCGAAATGAACCGGATGGGCGCGCGCCTTTGCCTCGAGCGCGGCGCCATACCGGCGCCCCGCCTGCCGATCACCGATGCTGATGCCGGCTTCGCATCGGATGGATTTCATGCTTCGGAAGCCGGCTATCGAGCCTGGGCGGAACATCTGGTCAGCCTGGTGCTCGGCAACGAACCGGGCGTCGCGTAGCGGGCCGCCGGCACCAAAGCGCGTCGCGTCCGACTGGCCTCATCCGACGTGCTTCAGGTCCTGTTTCTATGCATGTCGTTGTCGCAAAACCGCTGCACACTTTGCGCGACATGCATCACGTCCAGTGCCCGAGCACCGCCGTAATCGAAATCGCCGCCATCGCCAGCAGCGCCAGCTTCCAGAAATCGCTGCGCCGCTTCAGCCCGGGCCAGCCGAGCGGCTTGATGAGCTGGATGACCATCATGGCGATGATGACGAGCGCGAGAAGTTTCGACATGCCGCCTTTGATCAGCATCGCGGCTGGCTGTCAAAGCGGCTCCGCGATCGCCGTCTTTCCAGTGTGGCAGGCCTCTTTTCAGCACTGCCTGATCACTTCGGTCGACAAATCAAAACGCCAGTCAGGAGAGACGCACCCTCCTGACAGACTGCTGTCAGCAGGGGTGTGCGATAGTGCCTGCATCGAAAGAGAGGAGACCAGCCATGAACGGTTTTACCATTCTGCGTAGCGTGCAGCACTATGTCGGCAAGATCCGGACGATGCGCAATGAGATCCGCACCCAGCGGTTCATGAATACCCTGCCGGCGGACATCCGCAAGGATATTGGTTGGCCGGACATGTATGGCGACCGCCGCAATGGCGGCAATTAAGGCAAGCTTTCTGGGTGGCGTTTGGATGCAACCTGGCGACGAGCTGAAATGAGCATGCTGAAGCCTCCTGACAGTATGGTGTCAGGAGGCTCGTGCCATAGTGCGATGGCCGCCGGAGACGGATGGCTGAGAGGACGATCGATGAAAAGCTGGAGCGACAGGCTGAACATGCCTGGCATCAACGGCATAAAACCGTCGCCACGCACCATCGGCGACGTCGTCGAAGGGCAGCCGATGCTGGTTCCTACAGCTCGCCAGGTCGATGCATTCATCCGCTCCATCCCCGGAGGCATGGATATCCGCGCTTTGCGCACCGTTCTCGCCATCGAGCACGGTGCCGAGGTGACATGTCCGGTCACCATCGGCTATCATCTGCGCACTGTCGCCGAGGCCGCCAACGAGGATCTTGAGCGTGGCATGGCGCTGAGCGACATTGCGCCGTTCTGGCGGGTGCTCGACGCAAGCATGCCGACAACGAGGAAACTGTCCTTCGGCGCGGCCTTCGTCGCCGCGCAGCGCAAGCGCGAAGGGCTGGAACGATAGACGCCGAGGGTCCATACGATGCGCCGCGCCGACAGGCTCTTCCAGATCGTGCAGCATCTGCGTGGTGGCCGTCTGGTCACTGCCCAGAAGCTGGGCACGTGGCTCGAGGTTTCCGAGCGGACGATCTATCGCGACATCGCCGACCTGCAGTCGACCGGCGTGCCGATCGACGGCGAGGCCGGTGTCGGCTACATGATGAGGGAGGGTTTCGACCTTCCGCCGCTGATGTTCACGCGTGACGAGATCGTCGCGCTGGTCGCCGGCGCCCGCATGGTGCGCGCTTTTGGCGGCGCGGCCATGGCACGAGCCGCCGACGAGGCGCTGGTCAAGATAGGCGCCGTGTTGCCCGACGCCGAAAAGGACCGCATCGCCCGTACCGAGATCCACACGCCGATGTGGGTGGTAAGCGATGCCGCCCGCGAAGCCATCGACCTGATCGAGCGGTCCATCGAGAAACGTCAGGTGCTGACCATCGACTATTCGGATGAGGCCGGCCGCAGCACCGCGCGCGACATCCGCCCGCTCGGCCTGTGGTTCTGGGGCAAGGTGTGGACCTTGGTCGCCTGGTGCGAGATGCGCAGCGATTTCCGCGCTTTCCGCATTGACCGCATCGCCTCGGTGGTCATCGCCGGCCGCACCTTCAAGCCGGAGCGCGGCAAGCAGCTCGCCGATTTCTATCGCGCGGTGGAGCGCAGCGAGGATTACGGCATGGCGCCGGACCGGGCGGCGCGGAGCTGACACGGAAGATCACAAAAAAGCCCGCTTGAAAGCGGTCTCAGACCGCTGACAAACCCCGCCGATTCGGCCGGCTTGAAAGCGGGCGTTTTGTTTTGGATGCGAGATGCCTACTCCTCTTCGTCGGCATCCTTGTCCTTCGACTTTAGCGCCGAAAGCTTGGCGAAGACGGCGTTGGCGTCGAGTTCCTGGTCCTCGTCTTTCGGCTTTTCCGGCGCCGGCACCAGTCGTTCGGTCAAGGCGGCCGGCAGCAGCGTATCGCCGACCGGCTGCGCCTGCTCACGGCCGCGCGAGGCGCGGTTGATTTCCATATCGAGGTCGATCTGCGACGTCAGGCCGAGCGTCACTGGATCCATCGGCTGGAGATTGGCGGAGTTCCAGTGCTTTCTGTCGCGGATCTGGTCGATCGTCGACTTCGTCGTGCCGACAAGGCGGGCAATCTGCGCATCCTTGAGCTCGGGATGGTTGCGCACCAGCCAGAGGATGGCGTTGGGCCGGTCCTGGCGCTTCGACAGCGGCGTGTAGCGCGGACCCTTGCGCTTGGATTCCGGCACACGCACCTTGGGATCGGAGAGCTTCAGTCGGTGGTTCGGGTCCTTCTCGGCGCGCGCAATCTCGTCGCGAGTTAGCTGGCCGGTCATGATCGGGTCCATGCCCTTGATGCCTTGCGCCGACTCGCCGTCGGCGATCGCCTTGACCTCAAGCGGATGCAGTCCGCAGAACTGCGCGATCTGCTCGAAGGAGAGCGCTGTGTTGTCAACCAGCCAGACGGCGGTCGCCTTTGGCATCAGCAGCGTATTGGCCATCACAAAAATCCTTCTCGTTCGCCCGCGTTCCCGCGCGGGCGGTGGTTTAGAGCCACCAAAATGGGAAAATCGCGGTCTATATAACCGCTCGCTCGCCGTTTCGCAATGTTTTTGGGAGGCGCGTGTCAAGGACGGCCGGCAGACCGCGACGGGATCGGCAGATGACGCCATGCAGTCGAAAGCTTCAAAAAGACAAAGCCCGCCAGACCAAGGTCGGGCGGGCTCGGAACCGGCGACGGAAATCCGTCTGCTGCGGCTCTGGCTTCTAAGGCTTGATCCCGAACCGCGGGTCGGCGTTACGGAAAAGCAACGCCCGGTCTTCGGGCGGGATCGTGCTCGAGATCAAAGCCCTTGGCGGGCGATTCTCTCGATGTCGCCGCGGTTGATGCCGAGGTCGTTGAGCTGACGAGCGTTCAGCCGGTTCAGTTCGCGCACGGTTTCGTTGTACATGCGCCAGTTACGGAAAGCGCGGATCGGGTTCATGGTAGTCCTCCATCGTTTCGATGCCGCGTAAGTAGGCATCGGCGATGAAAAATTGAACAGACGCTTTTGCATGGCCGCAATGCGTTTGTTGCATTGCACCATTAAGCTTTCGTTCAGCCTGTTTGCCGTCAGGCGACATCGAGCACAATCTTGCCGATGTGCTCACCCTCCTCCATCCGCTCATGCGCCCGCCAGGCTTCCTTGAGCGGGAAGATCGTGTCCATCACCGGCGCAACCTTGCGCGTGCCGAGCAGCGGCCAAACCTGCGCCTCCAGTGCCGCCGCCACTGCCGCCTTGAACTCCACGGTGCGTGGCCTGAGCAGCGATCCCGTATGCACGAGCCGCTTTGCCATGATCTTGAAGAAATCGGCGCTCGCCACCGCTCCGCCCTGCGTCGCGATCTGGACGATGCGGCCTTCCATGGCTGCAGCCTCATAGTTCCGCGCCACATAGTCGCCGCCGACCATGTCGAGGATGACATTGGCGCCCTTGCCGCCGGTTGCCTCCTTGACTGCGGCGACGAAGTCCTCCTCGCGGTAGTTGATCGCCCGGTCGGCACCGAGCTTGAGGCAGGCGTCGCATTTCTCCTTGCTCCCGGCGGTGGTGATGACATAGGCGCCGAAAGCGGCAGCAAGCTGGATCGCCGTCGTGCCGATACCCGACGAGCCTCCATGCACGAGCAGCGTCTCGCCGCTCTTCAGGCCGCCGCGCTCGAAGACATTGTGCCAAACGGTGAAGTAGTTTTCCGGCAGCGCCGCCGCTTCGGTGTAGGTAAAGCCGGCGGGCAGCGGCAGCACGCTGCCGGCGTGCACTCTGACATATTCGGCATAGCTGCCGCCCGCGGTCAGCGCACAGACCCGGTCGCCGACGCGCCAGCGTGATATCTCGTCGCCGAGGGCGGCGACTTCGCCCGCCGCTTCCAGGCCCGGCAGATCCGATGCTCCCGGCGGTGGCGGATAGGCGCCCTTGCGCTGCTGCACGTCCGGCCGGTTGACGCCGGCGGCACGCACCCGGATCAGGATCTCGCCGGGACCGGGAACCGGCACGTCGCGGGTTTCCGGTTTCAGCACCCGCGGCCCGCCCGGTTCCGATATGGCGATCGCCATCATCTTGGCCGGAATTTTCTGTGCGTTCGCCATGAGTTTTCCCGTCGTGTTTCGCCGGTTTCTCGCGCCAGCTGTTGCCGGCCATTTGCATCCATACCCCTGCCCTATGTATGCTCATTGGCAAATCAGGCAAATGGGCAATCACGGAGCAGCGACGATGGCGGTCTTCGACGACGAACCCAAGAAGAAAGCGCGCCCGCACGAGATCGGGCAGGATCTGTCGCTGCTTTCCGTCGATGAATTGTCCGAGCGGATCGGCATCCTGCGCGACGAGATCGCCCGGCTGGAGGCCGAGCTCAAGACCAAGGGCTCCACCAAGTCGGCGGCAGAGGCGCTGTTTCGCCGCGGATAGTGCGGCGGGTAATTCCAAAAGCTCGGGCACGCCGCCGAAAAGCCCGAATGCCGCTGTCTCCAGACTTGTGCCTTAAACCCCAGCCGGATTGAAAAATGTTCGCAAGCTACAGACCGATTCTCTCGCTGCTGCGCGGCACCGCGTTCCTGCTGGCGGCATCCGGGCTGCACGGGCTGCTGTTGCCGCTGCGCGGCCAGGTGGAGGGCTTCTCGACAGCATCGCTCGGCCTGATGGGCACGGCTTGGGCCGGCGGCTTCGTCACCGGCTGCTTCTTTGCGCCACGCATCGTGCGCCGCGCCGGTCATGTCAGGGCTTTCGGCGCCTTTGCCGCATCTGGGGCGATCGTCGCACTCCTCACCGGCCTGATCATCGACGAATATACCTGGATCCTGCTGCGCGCCTTCACCGGCTTCACCATGGCCGGCGCCTTCATGGTCATCGAAAGCTGGCTGAACGAGAAGGCCACCAACGAAAACCGCGGCACCGTCTTCGGCCTCTACATGATGGTCACCTATGCCTCGATCATGGGCGGTCAAATGATCGTGGCCGGCGGCGATGTGAAATCGGCGTCGCTGTTCATGATCACCGGCATTCTGTTTTGCCTGTCGCTGATCCCGACGGCGGTCTCGACGGCGTCGCACCCCAAGCCGCTGCAGGACGTGTCGCTTGACGTCAAAGGTCTCTATGTCAATTCGCCGGTCTCGGCGATCGCCTGCGTGCTGATCGGCATCGCCAACGGCGCCTGGGGCACGCTTGGTGCCGTTTATGGAGCGCGCATCGGCATCTCGACGGCCGAGATCGCGCTGATGATGAGCCTGGTGGTCATCGCTGGCGCCGCCATGCAGCTTCCGGCCGGGCGGCTCTCCGACACGACGGACCGTCGTTTCGTGCTGGCGGGCGCGGCTTTCGGCGCTGCGCTGTTCGCCATCGCCATCTTCCTGTTCGAACCGCGCTCAGGCGTCTTCGTCATCGTCTGCACCGCCGCCTACGGCGCCTTCGCCTACACGCTCTATTCGATCGCGGTGGCGCATGCCAATGACCATGCGCGATCGGAGGACTTCGTCAAAGTGTCGGGCGGCCTGCTGCTGCTTTATGGCTTCGGCACGATGATCGGTCCGCTGCTGGCCGCCGGCCTGATGGGCTGGATGCGCCCCGAGGGGCTGTTCCTGGCCACTGCGCTCGCGCATCTCTGCCTGGCCGGCTACACGCTGCTGCGCATCAGCCGTCGCGCGCCGGTGCCGATCGAAGGCCGCGATGCCTTCAAGACCCAGCCGGCCGATCGCTCGGTAACGCCGGAAGCGTTGCGGCTCGACCCGCGCAGAAAAGCTGAAACCGACGGTTGAGATTCGAGGCGCTTTGCCCCACAAATAAGGCATGATGCTTTCCGACGCCTTCATGGCGATTGCCGATCCCAACCGGCGCCATCTCTTGGAAGAGCTCCGGCGCGGACCGAAGACCGTCAACGAATTGGCATCCGGCTTGCCGGTGTCCCGCCCGGCCGTTTCGCAGCACCTGAAGGTGCTGCTTGATGCCGGACTGGTCAACGCCAAGCCGGAAGGCACCAGACGCGTCTATACGGTCAGCAACGCCGGCTTCCTGAAGCTCAACATCTGGCTCGACCAGTTCTGGGATGCGGAGCAGCTCGGTTCATCCGGAAGCTGAAGGGCGTCGTCAGCACGTCGGCAACTATGCAGCTTCAGGCCTAAAGCAATCCAGGAAAAAGTGTGAAACGGTTTTCCGTCCGGAGTTGCGCAAAAACAAAAGAGATAGAGCGGTCCGGCGTTTCCGTGAAACGATGAACCACTCTAGCCATTGTTGTAGGGGAAGAGCTTGAAATAAGGCTGCGCTTCCTCGATCACACGGGCAACCGAGGGGCGTTGCAGCAACCGGTCGTGATAGCGCCTGACCGCAGGATATTCGTCTCCGAACGGCTCGACCTTGTTGGCGTAGAACAGCGCGGGGGCGGCAGCGCAGTCGGCCATGGTGAAGCTCGCGCCCACCGCCCATGTCCTCGACTGCATGTCCTGTTCAATGATGGCGTAGGAGCTGCGCAGCTGGGCGCGGGCCTGCTCGACGCCGAACGGATCGGTCTTGCCCTCCGGCCGCAGCCGGTCGCCAACGATCTTCTGCATCGGTTCCTGGACGTAGAAGTCATAGAAGCGGTCGGCGAGCCGGGTCTGGCGAGCGAGATCGAAATCGGCGGGGATCAGTTCGACTGGCCCAGGATAATACGCGTTGAGATATTCGATGACGATCGTCGATTCCGGTACGGTCCGGTCCAGCGCTTCATCGCGCAGCACCGGCATCTTGCCGAGCGGCCACAATTTCAGAAACGCCGCGCGCGACTGTTCATTGCCGAGATCGACAACGACGGATGTGAATGGCGTGCCGTTCTCATAGAGCGCGATCAGCGGTTTCCAGCAGAAGGAGGCCAGTGGATGAAGGTGCATAATCAGGGACATTGTTTGTCGTTCCTTGGGTTGTTTGTCTCGCGGCGTCGGGGTCGGATAACTATCTGGCCTGGCTGTGGGCGACGATGGCATCGATGATCGCGGCCCAGTCGTCGGGATGCAGCTCGTGGCCGCCGCCCTCGATCCGGAGCAGCCTTGCACCGGCGACCGCGTCGGCAAGAGCGGCGCCATGCTCGACTGGAAAGATGGGATCGTCGGTGCCGTGGATAACAAGGAGCGGGATTTTCATGTCGCGCAGCCGACCGGTCCAGTCCTCGCCGCTCCCATCTTCGCCACTCTTGAGCATGAAATGATTGGTCGCACTTAGAAAACCGCCGGACCGGTCATAATCTTCTTCGACGAAAGCCCGTGTTCGCTGCTCGTCGAAAGAGTGCGCCGCACCGGTGAGCGCATGCGCGTCCTTAACGATGAAATCGACCACTTGGCCCCGGTTCGCCCAGTCGACCTTCGCGCCTTCGGCCGAATGTCTCCTATAGGCCTCGGTGGTTCCGGGCAGATGCGACGTATCGATGCCCAAGGGCGAGCTGCTGATCACCGTCAGCGAAGTGACACACGACGGGTATTTCAACGCCACGAGCTGCGCGATCATGCCGCCCATCGACATGCCGACCATATGCGCCTTTCGCATTCCATGGTCGTCAAGGACGCGGATAGCATCCTCCGCCATGTCGTCGAATGTATAAGGCGGCTCGCCCGGCGCGTATTTGGTCGAACGGCCGGTATCGCGATTGTCGTAGCGGATCACGAAGCGACCCTCGCCGGCCAGCTTCCGGCAAAACGCTTCGGGCCACCAAAGCATGGAAGCCATCGCGCCCATGATCAACAACACCGCCGGATGGGCCGGGTCGCCGAAGGTCTGGGATACGATTTCGGGGTGTCCGGCGCTTTTCATGGCTCTCCTCCGTGGGCTTCCAATCTGGTTGCAATTTACAATCAGTTGCACGATATTAAAACCGATACAATAATGCAACCGGTTTTGGAGATTCGCATGAACATCGATCGCCGGTCCGGATGCCCCATCAACCTGTCGCTCGAAGTGTTCGGCGACCGGTGGAGCCTGATCATCCTTCGCGACATCATCTTCGGCGGCAGACGCCACTTTCGCGAACTGCTCAACGGCTCGATGGAGGGCATCGCTTCCAACATCCTCGCCGACCGGCTGAAGCGGCTGATGGAGCTCGGCATGCTGACCAAGACGGGCGATCCCTCCCACAAGCAAAAGGCGATCTACAGCCTGACCGAAATGGCGATTACGCTGGTGCCGATCTTGGCCCATCTCGGCGCCTGGGGCCGCGTCTGGCTGCCGGTCAGCGACGAGCTCTCGATCCGTGCCGAGCTTCTGGAAAAAGGCGGCCCGCCGATGTGGGAGCAGTTCATGAACGAGTTGCGCTACGAGCATCTGGGCACATCTCCCGCGCCAACTGGACCCACTGTCCGCGCGATCTTGCAGGCCGGATACGATGCGGTGATCGCCCGCAAGGCGGAGCGAGTCGGCTGCGATCCAGCGCCATGACCAACTTATTTTCCCAATTGCGGGCTGGCTCTGCTATCAAAGGACTGAAGATAATTTACGGGATGGGATAACGCTCTTGGTCGAGAACTCTAAGGACACTGCCCGTGCGCGGGCCGATTTGCGTTTCAAGAAACAGGAAGAGGCAGCCACGGTGCGCCAGAAGGCGATGGCGGAATATGTCGCCGAGAGCGACGCGCGCCAAGCCAAAACCAACAAGCTGCGGGCGCTGCGCCTCGCCAAGGAAGCGGAAGACCTGGCCAATGCGCCTCCGGTGCCGGTGAAGAAGCCTCGCGCCAAGAAGAAATAAGCCGGCGCTCCCTGGATCCCACTGCTTCCTTTCGTACGCGAAACAGTTTCACCGCGATCTGTTCTGCCGGTTGATAACTGGCGTTTAGGAGACGGCCATGACCGCACTGACGCTCGACAAAGCCCTTGAAATCATCGCCGCCGCCTTTGCCAAGGGTGCCGAGCTCAAGCTCAGGCCGCTTGGCGTCTCGGTGCTCGACGCCGGCGCCCATCTGGTCGCGTTCCAGCGTCAGGACGGCGCGTCGTTCCTGCGTCCGCAAATGTCGGCCGGCAAGGCCTATGGCGCGCTCGCTATCGGCATGGGCTCGCGCCGGGTGGAAGCCTTCGCCAAGGAGCGCCCGCATCTGATCGCCGGCGTCTCCGACGTGTCGGGCGGGCGCGTCCTGCCGGTCGTCGGCGGCGTGCTGATCCGCGACGAGGCCGGCACGATCATCGGCGCCGTCGGCATTTCCGGCGACACGTCCGACAATGACGAAACGGCAGCCATCGCCGGCATCGAGGCGGCTGGCTTTAGCGCCGACCCGGGCTGAGCCGGGATCCTTAATTCATATTGATGTCGCGGCTGGCCGACCGCATCGACACCGAAAAGCCGGCCAGCACGTCGATCAGCGCTATGACCATCAGTGTGAAGAAAACAGAATGGGCGGCGCCCTTCACCAGCAGGAACTCGACTAGATAGGCCACAAAGACGAAGGTCGACAAAAGGTGGTCCATGATCGAGGCATTTGTCGTACGCGTCGACTTCACCACTTCGACGAACAAGAAGATCAGTGCGATCAGCACGATGAGATCGCCGAGGGTCATCGAGAACACGCCACCCGACATCATCCGGACCGAAAACATTTCGGTCGCCCACGGATCGTCGCCGCTGCCGAATATTCCTAGAAGCCCGAGATTGTAGAGGATGAAAGGCACGATCAGCAGCGGGATGGCACCGAACATGTGGCGGCTCCGGTTGGACTGATCTTTGTAGAGTGCGCCCGGCGTTCGCCGTCAAGAATTTTCGTGCGACCGATAAACACGGACAAAGACGGCGTGAAACAACAATGTCAGGCCCGGCTGATACGATCAGTTGTCGCAAACGCAAAAAGACCGGCCAATGGCCGGTCGTTTCGCAACCCATAAACCGTCGAAAGCTCTCTCAGCTTTCCTTCGGCTCCAGAACCTGGCGACCGCGATACATGCCGGTCTTCAGGTCGATATGGTGCGGACGGCGCATCTCGCCGGAGTTCTTGTCCTCGACATAGGTCGGGGCCTTCAGTGCGTCGGCGGAACGGCGCATGCCGCGCTTCGACGGAGAGGTTTTTCGTTTCGGAACGGCCATGGACATGCTCCACTACATGGTCAAAACGCCCCGGAGGCCCTCGTGAAAGGGCCACATCAGGGGCCGGAATCTGAGAAAGTCGGCTGCCTATACACGCCCGATGGCGTTTTGGCCAGCGTCGCCGTGTTTTTTTTTGACACTATCGCAGGCAACCGACATAGGCGCCGGCGCGGCCCGCGCGCCGCTCGATCAACGCGGCAAGCCGCCTCAGTCCTGGCCCGGGCTTCGCTGGATTGCGCACGATCGGGTTCGGCAAGGTGACGGCAAGCAGCGCTGCCTGCCGGCGCGACAGCTGTTTTGCCGAGACGCCGAAATGATGCTGGGCGGCGGCCTCGATGCCGTAGACGCCCGGTCCCCATTCGGCGATGTTGAGGTAGATCTCCATGATCCGCCGTTTCGACAGCACCGCATCGAAATAGACGGCCAGCGGCAGTTCGACGACCTTACGGACCGAGCCCAACGGCCGCGACCATAGATAAAGGTTCTTTACCGTCTGCATGGTGATGGTCGAGGCGCCACGTGTCATCTCGCCTGCGAGCGCATCGTCGACGACGCCGCGCAGCTCGCCCAGATCGACGCCGCGATGGAAACAGAACTGCCCGTCCTCCGACATGATGACCGAATATGCCAGCACCGGCGCGACCTCGTCGATGGAAACCCAGCGCCGATCGTAGCCGGAAAACGTCGCCAGGTCCTTCAGCATCAATGTCGACACCGGATGCACGAATGACGGCAGGTACAGGAAGGTCAGCACCACCGGCACCAGCGCCAGCACGACGGCGACGGCGATGCCGCGCCGGACCCAGCGTTGAAGACCGATGCGGCTGCCGCGTCTCGGTCTTGCCATGTCCAACCCTTCGGTTTCGTGATCGACGATCGGTTCCGCCAAGCCATCCAGTCCGCGCTACTCCCTGCCCCCGGCATAATGGCGCTTGGCTTCTTGCGCAACGTCTGAGTGTCGGCTACCGCTCCCGACCATGACGAAAGACGACCAAATGGCGTTCGAAGCCGCACTTATTGCCCGGGCAGTTCCACTTGAGGCGCTGCTGAGACGGTTGCTCGATGGACGCACGCTTTCGGGCGAGGTCGCGCGGCCCGAACGCCTGATGGCGGCAATGCGACATGGCGTGCTGAACGGCGGCAAACGACTGCGTCCCTTCCTGGTTATGGAAAGTGCTGCACTGTTTTCAGCCGACGGCGAGGCGGCGCTGCGCGTGGCGGCGGCGCTCGAATGCGTGCACTGCTATTCGCTCATCCATGACGATCTGCCGGCCATGGACGACGACGATTTGCGCCGCGGCCAGCCGACCGTGCACAGGGCTTTCGATGAGGCGACCGCCATTCTTGCCGGCGACGCCTTGCTGACGCTTGCCTTCGACATCCTTGCCGACGAGGCGACAATGCTGCCGGCCGAGCGCAGGGCAGCGCTGGTGCTGGCACTGGCCCGTGCCGCCGGGGCGGGAAGCATGGTCGGCGGCCAGATGCTCGATCTCGAGGCCGAACAAAGCCGGCCGGACGAGGCCGGCATCATCCGGCTTCAGGCGATGAAAACCGGTGCGCTGATCCGCTTTGCCTGCGAAGCGGGAGCCATCCTTGCCGGCGCGCCGTCGCGCGACCGCGAAAGGCTGGCCGAATTTGGTTCGGCGATCGGGCTTGCCTTTCAACTTGCCGACGATCTGCTCGACCTGACCGCCGACGCGCATCAGATGGGCAAGGCCACGGGCAAGGATGCCGCGGCCGGCAAGGCGACGCTGGTCGCGCTGCACGGACCGGGCTGGGCGCGGGACCAGCTCCAGGGCCTCGTCGACCAGGCTCATGCGCTGCTCGAGCCTTTTGGCGCACAAGCCGCGCTTCTGAAACAAGCAGCGCAGTTCGTAGCGGCCCGCAACAATTAAAAGCGCCCCCATGGCGCCGTACAGTCACGGTGAATTGCCGACTGTTCGGCCAGATGCCTTGGAGCAGCCGATCGCGACTCCGGCGATGTCGGACCATATGGCTCGCCACGCCAGTTGCCCGGCCCACCTTCAACCCTCGGCGGCAGGGGTTCGGCGGCTAGCGTCGACAGCGGTCAGCCTTCGCCAGTTGCCTTTTCCGCCACGGGCTGCGGAACCGGTTCCAGCTCGGCCTCCGCCTCGACCGCCTGCGCTTCGGCCGGCTTGCGCCGGTTGCGGATGAAGGCGGCGATGCGGTCGCGGATTTCGCCGGCGCTGAGGAACACCGGAACGCGCGCCACCGGCGCGGTCGGCTCGAAGGACAGGCCAAGGCCGGTGATCCTGCCCTTGTCGTCGACGTCGCGCACGATCAGCTCGATCGGACCGAGCAGCACGCGGTCGGCGTATTCGGCGTGGCCGCCGAGCCGCGTAGTGACCAGGTCGCCGATGCTGAGCTTGCGTTCCGCTTCGGTCAGGCCCGGCGCATAGGCGGTCTCCAGTTCCTCGGCGGAGCGTGACGGATCGACAGCGAAGGCGCCGAAGAAATCCGCATCCTCGGGATCGACGACGGCGCGGCTGGCGAACAGCTTGTCGAGCAGGCGCGGATAGCGGTCCGGCACGAAGATGTAGACGTGGTCGCCGGCCGCCAGCCGGCCCATATCCTGGAAGCGCATCGAGCGTCCGTCGCGCAAGACAAGCGATGGCCGCGCCCAGCGCGGAATGCGTTCGCCGCGCGCCACCGGGCTGCCGGGTGCCACGCGGTAGGCGAGAAGCTCATGATGGGCGGAGCCCGGCAGTTCCAATTCGACCTTGTCGAGCGGTCCCAGGCGGGCCGGCACGATAAGGCCGAGGCGGCGCGCCAGCGGCCCGACGGTCCATCCCTGGATGATCAGCGAGACCAGCACGATGATGAAGGCGGTGTTGAAGATGAGGCGGCCGTTCTCCAGGCCGCCGAGCAGCGGCGTGATGGCAAGCAGTATCGACACGGCGCCACGCAGGCCAACCCATGAGACAAAGGCGACTTCCGGGCGTGGCAGGCGGAACGGCACAAGGCAGAGCCAGACCGCGATTGGCCGTGCCACAAATATCAGGAACAGGCCGAGCAGCACTGCCGGCATCAGGATCGCCGGAAATTGCGAAGGCGTCGCGAATAGGCCGAGGATCAGGAACATGATGATCTGCGCCAGCCACGACATGCCGTCCTGGAAGCGCTTGAGGATGGTGACGGCCCGAATATCGGAATTGCCGGCGATCAGGCCTGCGAGATAGACCGCCAGGAAGCCGGACCCGCCGACGGCGCCGGCGGCAGCAAACACCATCAGCGACAGCGTCAGCACGAAGATCGGCAACAGGCCGTGATCGAGATTGAGGCGATCGACAAGACGCACAATGGCCATGCCGCCGAGAATGCCGATGACCGCACCGAGGCCCATGTTGACCAGGAAACCGACGGCAAGATCGGTAACCAGCACCTTTGCCTCGGGGTGGATGTTGGCGGCGATGACCTCGACCAGCGTGATGGTCAGGAAGATGGCGATCGGGTCATTGGTGCCGGATTCCACCTCGAGCGTGGACCGCACTCGCTCGCGCAAATTGATCTCGCCGGCGCGCAGCAGGAAGAACACCGCCGCGGCGTCGGTCGAGGCGACGGCGGCACCGAGCAGGAAGGATTCCAGCCAGGTCAGGTCGAGCAGATAATAGGCGGCGGCGCCGAACAGGCCGGTGGTCAAAAGGACGCCGAATGTCGCCAGCGACAGCGCCGGCCCGGCCGCCTGCCGCAAGGCGTTGAGCGGCGTACCGAAGCCGGAATCGAAAAGGATGACCGCCAGCGCCAACGAGCCGGCAAAATAAGCAACTCGGGCGTTGTCGAAGTGGATGCCGAGACCGTCGGTTCCGGTAGCGAGGCCGATGCAGAGAAACAGCAGCAGGAGAGGGGCGCCGAAACGGAAGGCGATCAAGCTCGAAAACGCGGCGGCAACGACAAGTGCTGCACCAACAAGCGTCACCAGATAGATACCATGCTCCATTCGTTGGTCGCCCCTAGTCGATATGCTCCGGCATCACGGGAGAGTGGGGCGAAGACATGGCCGCTGCAAGGCAGCAGCGTGGCTTTTTGCCCCACGCTGCCGATCGTCGAAAGTTTTGGCATCCCCGAGCAGCAGAGCGTGCGTTGGCGGTTCGTGCTGCAACGAAAAACGCCCGGACTGAGCCGGGCGTCTTCCAGGTCGAGAAGATGGTTCTGCGATCAGGCGATGGTCTTGCCGAAGGCGACGGCGGTATCGCCCATGCGGTTCGAGAAGCCCCACTCATTGTCGTACCACGACAGCACCGAAACGAAGTTGCCGTCCATGACCTTGGTCTGGTCGAGCGCCACGATCGAAGAATGCGGATCGTGGTTGAAGTCGATCGAAACATTGGGGTGACGGGTAACGGCGAGGATGCCCTTCAGCTTGCCGTTTGAAGCGGCGATCACCGCGTCATTGATCTCCTGGACGGTGGTCGACCGCTTGGCGATAAACTTGAAATCGACGAGCGAAACGTTCGGCGTCGGCACGCGGATGGAGATGCCGTCGAGCTTGCCCTTGAGCTCGGGCAGTACCAAGCCGATGGCCTTGGCGGCACCGGTCGATGTCGGAATCTGCGACAGCGCGGCGGCACGGGCGCGGTAGAGGTCCTTGTGCATAGTGTCCAGCGTCGGCTGGTCGCCGGTATAGGAATGGATCGTCGTCATCATGCCCTTTTCGATGCCGACCGCCTCATTCAGCACGGCCGCCAGCGGCGCCAGGCAGTTGGTGGTGCAGGAGGCGTTCGAGATGACGATGTGGTCCTTGGTCAGCTTGTCGTGGTTGATGCCATAGACGACGGTGAGGTCGGCGCCCTCTGCCGGAGCGGAGACGAGAACGCGCTTGGCGCCGGCGGTCAGATGGGCGACGGCCTTGTCGCGGGCGGTGAAGATGCCGGTGCATTCGAGCGCGATGTCGATGCCGAGCTCCTTCCAGGGCAGTTGCGTCGGATCCTTGATCGCGGTGACCTTGAATTTTTCCTTGCCGACGATGATCTGGTCGCCGTCAACCGTCACCTCATGCGGAAAGCGGCCATGCACGCTGTCGAAGCGCAGCAGATGCGCGTTGGTCTCGACCGGGCCGAGATCGTTGACCGCGACGACATCGATATCCTTGCGGCCGGATTCATGGATGGCGCGCAGAATGTTTCGGCCGATGCGGCCGAATCCGTTGATGGCAACTCTGACGGTCATTGTTCTCTCCCTGGGAGTTGGAGGCCGAAGATCAAGTCCGCAGCTTCATAACGGCGGACGGGCAAAGAATCCAGCCGCCGAGGCTTGGATTTAAATCGATTAATGCTCCACTGCCCGGCAAAAACCGCTATGCCAGCCTTTGCCGGGCGGGCTCACCTTCATTTGCCGTGCAGACGGGCTTCCGCCGCCTTGACCGTTGCTTCGGCGGTGATGCCGAAATGCGGGTAGAGCTGTTCGATGGTGCCGGAGGCGCCGAAGCCGGTCATGCCGATGAAGATGCCGTCGGTGCCGATGAAGTGATCCCAGCCCTGGCGGATGCCGGCTTCGATGGCAATCTTGAGCGGCGCATTGCCGATCGTCCTGCTGCGATAGTCGGCGCTCTGCTTATCGAACAATTCGAAGCACGGCACCGAGACGACGCGGGTCGCATGGCCGTGCTTTTCCAACGCCTCGCGGGCGGCCAACGCGGCCTCGACCTCGGAGCCCGAAGCGAAGATCGTCACCGCGGCCTCACCGCTCGCGGCGGCAAGTTCATAGGCGCCGCGGCTGCTGAGGTTTTCCGCAACGAAGTCGTTGCGTACCGTCGGCAGGTTCTGCCGGGTCAGCGCCAATGTCGACGGTGTCTTTTCCGACTCAATGGCCAACTGCCAGCATTCGGCGGTTTCGACCGCGTCGGCAGGGCGGAAGACATTGTGGTTCGGGATGGCGCGAAGTGCTGCCAGATGCTCGACCGGCTGATGGGTCGGGCCGTCTTCGCCAAGGCCGATCGAATCATGGGTCATGACGAAGATCGAGCGGATGCCCATCAACGAGGCAAGCCGCATCGCCGGACGGGCATAATCGGAAAAGCACATGAAAGTGCCGCCATAGGCGATAATGCCGCCATGCAGCGTCAGCCCGTTGAGCGCGGCCGCCATGCCGTGCTCACGAATGCCGTAGTGGACATAGCGCTGGCCATAATCGTCGGCGGTGATGTTTTTGGTCTGGCTGGTCTTGGTGTTGTTGGAGCCGGTCAAATCGGCCGAGCCGCCGATGGTTTCGGGCACGGCGCCGTTGATGACCTCCAGCGCCATTTCCGATGACTTACGGGTGGCGACCTTCGGCTTGTCGGCGGCGAGCTTCTTTTTGTAGTCGCCAATGACGGCGTCGAAGTTGGCCGGCAGTGTGCCACTGATGCGGCGTTCGAACTCTGCGCGCAATTTGGCGTCGGCCTTGGCAAGCCGGCTTTCCCAGTCGGTGCGCGCGTTGACGCCGGTCCGCCCGGCGGTACGCCATGCGTCGAGGATATCGGCCGGAACCTCGAAGGGCGGATAATCCCAGCCGAAGAATTTTCTGGCGCCAGCGATTTCCTCGGCGCCGAGCGGCGAGCCATGCGCCTTGTTGGTGCCGGCCTTGGTCGGCGCGCCGAAGCCGATCGTCGTCTTGCAGGCGATCATCGTCGGCTTGTCGGAGTGGCGGGCCGCTTCGATGGCATAGGCGATCGCTTCCGGGTCCTGGCCGTCGATATGGCTGGCATTCCAGCCAGACGCCTGGAAGCGGGCGACCTGATCGGTGTTATCGGCGAGCGACACCGGGCCATCGATCGAGATGTTGTTGTTGTCCCAAAAGACGATCAGTTTGTTCAGCTTCAGATGCCCGGCAAGCGCGATAGCTTCCTGGGATACGCCTTCCATCAGGCAGCCGTCGCCGGCCAGCACATAGGTGTAGTGGTCGACGAGATCTTTGCCGAAAGCGGCATTCATGATGCGCTCGCCGAGCGCGAAGCCGACCGAATTGGCAAGGCCCTGGCCGAGTGGGCCGGTCGTCGTCTCGATGCCGGCGGCATGGCCGTATTCCGGGTGGCCCGCCGTCCTCGACCCCAATTGGCGGAACTGCTTGATCTGGTCGATGGTGATGTCTTCGTAGCCGGTCAGATAGAGCAGCGAGTAAAGCAGCATCGAGCCATGGCCGGCCGACAGGATAAAGCGGTCGCGGTCCGGCCAATGCGGGTTTTTCGGATCGTATTTGAGAAAGCGGGTGAACAGCACCGTGGCGATGTCGGCGCAGCCCATGGGCAGCCCGGGGTGGCCGGAATTTGCCTTCTCGACGGCGTCCATGGCGAGAAAACGGATCGCATTGGCCATCCGGTCATGTTGTTCGCGCGAGGTCATACTTCCTCCAAAATGGGGGTTTGGGCCTTGGGAAAGCCCTTGAAAAGGGTGCGCGACACATAGCAGGCGCGGCCTTTTAGTCAACAAATCGGTGTGCTTTTGCCGGTCTTGTGATGGCCATGCGCGACCTACATTAGCGTTAGTAGGGGACAGTCGCGACAGCTTTATTGACGTGCGGTTCACACGACGCGTAATGTTTCAGGGATAACGCGTTCTGACCGTGGATGATTCGGTGATGGGCAGGGCGCAGGACGAAAGCCATGACCGGGGAAACGACCCTCAAGGAAGTCATTGTCAGGCTGGGTAAGGCCATCGAAGGGCTGGAAAACGCCGTCGCGGCCAAGCTCGAGCACGAGCGGGACTATTCGGAAGCCGAGGCCGAAGTGCAGCGGATGAACGCCGACCGCTCGCGGCTGGCGCAGGAGCTCGACAATTCCGAAGCTCGCGCCGAACGGCTGGAAGATGCCAACAAAGAAGTGTCGCGAAGGCTGGTGACAGCCATGGAAACCATCCGCGCGGTACTGGACAGGTAGGCTAATGGCACAAGTCACGGTTTCCATCGACGGCAAGCAATATCGGATGGCCTGCGACGAAGGCCAGGAAGAGCATCTGATCGATCTTGCCGAGCGCTTCGACCGCTATGTCTCGCATCTGAAGGATTCTTTTGGCGAAATCGGCGACCAGCGGCTGACCGTGATGGCCGGCATCATGGTCATGGACGAGCTTTCGGAACTGCAAAAGCGGGTCAAGGGCATGGAAAGCGAAGTGCTGACGCTGCGCAAGACGCGCGACGATGCACTGACCAAGGCCGATAAGAATGATTCCGTGCTGACCGGAGCGCTCGGCGCGCTGGCCCAGCGCATGGAAGACCTGGCGACGACGCTGGCAGTGAACAAGGCGTAGCGCGTCGCGTCGCCTCATCGACCCGACGCCACTTAACGGCGGAATGGGCAACATATGAGCCGAACAATCGGCGGAAATGTCTGCACGTTTAACCAACCTCCGGTGCTTTTTCGCCAGCGCGGAAATCACTGCTGTATTTCCCGCCTAAGTGACAAAAATTTTTTTGAGGCCGGCCACTATCCTAGCGTCAACAGCCACTTGAAGGATGACGCCGCAGTGTTAGAAATGCAAGCAACGCCGGTGGGGCGTTCAATGCCAGCGGCAAGCCAAACAGGTAGGGACACGCCATGAGCCTTCGCATCAACGACATCGCACCGGACTTCACCGCGGAGACCACGCAAGGACCGATCAGCTTCCATGAATGGATCGGCGACGGCTGGGCGGTATTGTTCAGCCATCCGAAGAACTTTACGCCGGTTTGCACGACCGAACTCGGCACGATGGCCGGGCTCGAAGGCGAGTTCAGGAAGCGCAACGTCAAGATCATCGGCATCTCGGTCGATCCCGTCGAAAGCCACGAAAAGTGGCAGAATGATATCAAGATCGCGACCGGCCATTCGCTGAACTACCCGCTGATCGGCGACAAGGATCTCAAGGTCGCCAAGCTTTACGAGATGCTGCCGGCGGGTGCCGGCGAGAGCTCGGAAGGCCGTACGCCGGCGGACAATGCCACGGTGCGTTCGGTCTACGTCATCGGGCCCGACAAGAAGATCAAGCTGGTTCTAACCTATCCGATGACGACGGGCCGCAACTTCGACGAAATCCTGCGCGCCATCGATTCCATGCAGCTGACCGCCAAGCACCAGGTGGCGACGCCGGCGAACTGGAAGCAGGGCGAGGACGTCATCATCACCGCTGCCGTCTCCAATGAGGATGCCATCAAGCGCTTCGGTGCCTATGAGACGATCCTGCCATATCTCAGGAAGACCAAGCAGCCTTCCGCCTGAGCAGGCAGGGGCGGCACGGAGAAATTTTCGGTTTTCCTGATCCTATGAGCATGGGGTGCTTGACGGCGCCTGGTTGACGGACAACCATGCCTTTCATTTGCCGTGGCAGAGAAAATCCTTCCTGCCGTGGTGAGGGGCGAAGGAGGCTGGGATTGGACGCATTATCGGCCAGGTCGCAGGTCACCGGCTTCTATGACGAGCCGAGCGGGTCCGTCCAGTATGTGGTCGCCGACATGGCGACCCGCAAATGCGCCATCATCGATCCGGTGCTCGACTTCGACGAAAGGTCCGGTGCAACGGCAACGAAGAACGCCGACGCCCTGCTCGACTTCGTCAGGGAAAGCGGGCTGGAGGTCGAGTGGATCCTCGACACGCATCCGCATGCCGATCATTTCTCCGCCGCCCATTATTTGAGGGGGAGAACCGGAGCGCCGACGGCAATAGGCGAAAAGGTCATCGACGTCCAGAAATTGTGGAAGGTGATCTACAACTGGCCGGAATTCTCCGCCGACGGTTCGCAATGGGATAGGCTATTCGCCGACGGCGCAACTTTTTCGGTCGGCGGCCTTCCGGCGAGAGTGCTGTTCTCGCCGGGCCACACGCTGGCCTCGATCACTTACGTCATTGGCGACGCCGCCTTCATCCACGACACGTTGTTCATGCCGGACAGCGGCACCGCCAGGACAGACTTTCCGGGCGGCAGTGCCGAGCGGCTCTGGCGTTCGATCGAGGACATCCTGGCGCTGCCGGACGAGACACGTCTGTTCGTCGGTCACGACTACCAGCCGGGCGGTCGTGAAGCGCGCTGGGAAAGCACGGTCGCGGAGCAGAAAGCCAGCAACATCCATGTTGCCGGCGGCAAGACGGAAGCCGACTTCGTCGCGCTCCGCCAAGCCCGCGACAGGACGTTGCCGATGCCGCGGCTTATCCTGCACGCGCTGCAGGTCAATATGAACGGCGGACGCCTGCCGGAACCGGAATCCAACGGGCGGCGCTATCTGAAGTTTCCGCTCGATTGCCTGTGAGGAGATGGGTCGCTGGCACTACAGTGCCATCCAAACTTGGCGCCGCCCTCATCGTTCTGCGACGGTCATCCAAGTTATTGATCCTTATTGATCCTGATTCGATTTTTGCGATGTTTGAATCCGATAGGTCCATGCGGGAAGACGATGGCGGCAGCCGGATGAGGAGCGGCGCAGACGTCAGCTAGGTGTTTACTCAGTGTCAGGGTTTTGTTCGGCGCGCTAAATGTTCATACGTGATTTGCCAAGGGTCGCCCTCGGAAGATCTTTCCTCGCCGATCCAATGGAAGTTGTTGGCAGTGATCTCTGTGAAACGCCAACGAGTTTTCAGACCGCGCGAGTCATCGCCGAGCTGGACAATGTCCTTACCCTCGGCTCGGCCGATCTGGCGCGAGTGATCCCGGTTGAGCGGGTCGTTCCATATGATGTGCCAGCCATCGATCCCAGGGTCGAAGATGCGCAGGGTCGTGCCGTACATCGTGGACGGCGCAGGGCGCTTGGGCCTGATCCAAACGTCCTGAATCGCGCGGCCTTCGAGCACCCAGCCAAAATGGCATTCGCTATCCCATTTCTGGATTGTGCCGCCGTCGAGAAAGCGGACCGAGTCCATTTCCCAGCTTCCAATTAGCCATCCATAGAGGGCCATGTCTTTCGCCCGATCGGCTGGGGGACCTTCGGATCCAAGAGCGGTCAGAAACGGGGAAATCGTCATCGTCATACTGCCTTTCGTTTCCAACAGACGAGCTCCAACTGCCTGAGGCAGCCCCAGCGGCCCGTTATCAGCGGCCCGTTATCGCGCCACTTGCTGCGAGCGCCGGGTTGTGGAATGCGCCGGTCGGCGCCGGAATATCGACGCCACAACTTGCAGCGTTACGGTTATCAGGGCTTGGGGAAAATTGCGGTAATGCCGCTATCAATGCGATCGTCTGCGGACGCCATGGCGAGGCTACGGCAGTTACGGCGGCGGATCGGACATCCGCGAAGGCGCCGCCGGTCGAACGCGACGCACTTTAGAAAAACGGCGGCGCCAGTTACCTGACGCCGCCGTTTTTTGTTTCTCCTGGAAGGCCTTACGCCGCCGGCTGCGCCTCGATGGTGCGCAACGCCTGCGTCTGGCGCTTGGCCGCGGCCTTGACCGCGTCCTGCACCTTCTCGAAGGCACGCACCTCGATCTGCCGCACGCGCTCGCGGCTGATATCGAACTCGGCCGACAGCTCTTCCAGCGTCAACGGCTCATCGGCGAGGCGGCGCGCCTCGAAGATGCGGCGTTCACGGTCGTTGAGCACGGCAAGAGCGCCGGACAGCATGCCGCGCCGGTTTTCCAGCTCGTCCTGCTCGATCAGCATCTCTTCCTGGCTTTCGTGGTCGTCGACCAGCCAGTCCTGCCATTCGCCGGACTCGCCTTCACTGGCCCGGATGGGCGCATTGAGCGAGGCGTCGCCCGACAGACGGCGGTTCATCGACACGACTTCCGCTTCCGAGACGTTCAGCCGGGTGGCAATCTCGGTGATCTGGTCGGGCTTCAAATCGCCTTCATCGAGCGCCTGGATCTTGCCCTTCACCTTGCGCAGGTTGAAGAACAGGCGCTTCTGGTTGGCGGTGGTGCCCATCTTGACCAGGCTCCACGAGCGCAGGATGTATTCCTGGATCGAGGCCTTGATCCACCACATCGCATAGGTGGCGAGACGGAAGCCGCGCTCCGGTTCGAATTTCTTGACGGCCTGCATCAGGCCGACATTGCCTTCCGAGATCACCTCGCCGATCGGCAGGCCGTAGCCGCGATAGCCCATGGCGATCTTGGCGACGAGCCGAAGGTGGCTGGTGACGAGCTTGTGCGCAGCCGTGGTGTCCTCATGCTCGGCGTAGCGCTTGGCGAGCATGTACTCTTCCTGCGGCTGAAGCATCGGAAAGCGGCGGATTTCTTCCAGGTAGCGGCTGAGACCGCCTTCGCCGGAAACGATACTGGGTAATGACTGGGCCATGATAGCGCCCCCTCTCTATTGGAGTGATGCCCCCGAAACGCGGCGGGCATGTGGCACGAATGCCAAAGGCACATTCGCGCCAACCGACATATATAGGAACAAAACCAGAAAGACAGGCATTTGTTCAACACGAAACAGTGTGTCACGCTGAAGTGAACAACGCCGATCAAGTTTTCAGGTGGTTGGTTCAGAGCTTGCGGAAGCCGTCGACGAGTTCCTCCATGTCCCACGGTATCGGTGCTTCGAACCTCATCGTTAAATGGGTATCGGGATGGCGAAATGCAAGGAGGCGGGCGTGCAAAGCTTGTCGCGGAAACGCCTTTACCTTGCTCTTTAGGGGCTCGGGCAACCGATTGGCCTTGGTGCGGAAAGCCTGGCCGTACTCGGGATCGCCGATCACTGGATGGCCGATATGGGCCAGGTGGACGCGTATCTGGTGGGTGCGACCGGTCTCCAGCCGGCATTCGACCAGGCTCGCCGTGGCGAATTCCTGCTGCTGCTCGCCAAAGCGCTCGACGACGGTGAAATGCGTTATGGCATGGCGCGCATCGTCGCGGCCTTGCGGCACCACGGCACGGCGTACCCGGTCGGCGGCGCGGCCGAGCGGCGCGTCGACCGTCCCGGTCGGCCTTGCCGGTGTGCCCCAGACCAACGCCAGATACGCCCGCTCGAGATCGCCGGTCAGGCCGTGGTCGGCAAAGGCCTCCGACAATGCCTTGTGGGCGCGGTCGGTCTTGGCGACGACCATGACGCCGCTGGTCTCCTTGTCGAGGCGGTGGACGATGCCCGGCCGTCTCACGCCGCCGATGCCGGACAGGCTGTCGCCGCAATGATGGATCAGCGCGTTGACCAGTGTACCGGTCCAGTTGCCGGCGCCGGGATGCACGACCAGCCCGGCCGGCTTGTTGATGACGATCAGCGCGTTGTCCTCGTAGAGGACGTCCAGCGCGATATCTTCGCCTTGCGGCGCCGCCGGTTCAGGCTCCGGCATGTCGACCGACACGCTGTCACCTTGTGCCATCTTGCGCTTCGTCTCTTCGACCTGCCTGCCGCCGATCCTGACCGCGCCCTGCTTTATCAGCATCTGCACCCGGCTGCGCGACATGTCGGGGCCGAGCCTGGCCACCAGCCATTGGTCGAGCCGCTGGCCGGCGGCATCGGCGCCCGCCTCCAGCACGATCGATCCGGCCCCTATCAATTGTCTGACCTCTTCGTTATGAGCGCTCATCGAAAACAGTTCCGGAATCTGCTGCCATGGCCCGGCCGCTTGCCGACGAAGACGAGGAAAAGCCGCTCGACCCCGAGGTCGAAAAGGTGCGGAGGAAGCTCGTCCGCTTCGTCGCCATCAATCTCGGCCTGCTGTTCCTCGCCCTTATGGTGGTGATAGCAGCACTTGTCTACAAAGCGCGCAACGCGCCGCCTGCCGCCCCGCCGTTGACCAGTGACATCCAGGTGCCGATCGGCGAACCGGTCAACGGCGACATCGTGCTGCCGGTCGGCGCCAGGGTGATCAGCCAATCGCTCTCCGGCAATCACCTGTCGATCGACGCCGAGCTGCCCGACGGCAGCCGCGCCATCTTCGTCTATGACATCACTGAGCGCCGCATCATCGGCCGTTTTTCGATCAGGAACAAATGACCGGTTTTGCCGAACGCCGCAGCATTGCCACGGTCGCGCTTATCGTCGCAAACTATGACGAAGCGATCTCGTGGTATGTCGACCGGCTGGGTTTTGTCCTCACCGAAGATGTCGATCTCGGCGGCGGCAAACGCTGGGTCACCATCACGCCGGGCAAAGGGCAGGGCGCGCGGCTGCTTCTCGCCGAAGCATCCGGCGATGCGCAAAGGGACGCCGTCGGCAACCAGACCGGCGGGCGGGTCTTTTTGTTCCTCGAAACCGACGATTTTGCCCGCGACCATGCGCTGATGCTCGAAAAAGGCGTCGAGTTCCGCGAAGCGCCACGCCACGAGGCTTATGGCACGGTTGCGGTTTTCGCCGACCTTTATGGAAATCTCTGGGATCTGATCGAGCCAAAACGATAGGCTTGCAGCGGATATTTCGTCTATGCGAGCAGTGGCCTTGAGCCTAGTTGCTTTTTCCCAGCCGTCAGCCTATATCCGGTTCTTGAACGCGCCCATCGTCTAGCGGTCAGGACACCGCCCTCTCACGGCGGGAACAGGGGTTCGATTCCCCTTGGGCGTACCAAGTCTCTCCAAGGTCTCGGCAAACCATCGATCCGATCCATCGCCTAGGGTCGCGGCGGATTTGGCTCATTGCCGCTTCTGGGTACGCCTCCGGCGAAGGCCGCCTTGCGGGAGCATGGCATGGTAGCGAGGCTGCGCTCTTAAGGTCGTCCTTACGAGCGTAGTTA
>NZ_JAMYTP010000034.1:0-44279 GCF_040322515.1 Mesorhizobium sp. M0136 | reverse complement strand
ACGGCGACAAGCTGAAGGTGGTCGATCCGGGCGCGCTGATCCTGCGCCATGCCTGCACCGGCTGCGGCGTCCACATGCACGGCCCGGTCGAGCGCGACCACGCTTTCAAGGGGCTGTCCTTCATCCATCCGGAACGCTTCCAGGAGGATGGCTGGTCGCCGCCGGGCTTCACCGCCTTTGTCTCGTCGATCATTGAATCCGGTGTCGATCCGAGCCGCATGGACGGCATAAGGTCACAGCTGAAGTCGATCGGGCTCGAACCTTATGATTGCCTCAATCCTGGCCTGATGGACTATATCGCCACCTGGACGGCCAAGAGATCCGGCGCGTTGCCGGCCTAGTAGCCGCTCGACTATCATCGATCGAGCCGGGCGACGCCGCCCGGCACGATCACGTGCAGGTGCGGACGGTGGGTCATCGCGGAGCCTTGCCTGTGAAGGACGGCGGTGATGCCGATACGGGGCGCCGAGAGCGTAGGCCTCGACGCCCTAGTTTTCAGGCATTGCCCATTTCAATCGCCTCGACTGCGCCATTGGCCTGCGCCCAGCGCGAAGATCGGCCACGGCTTTTGGTCGAGGGAATGGGCAATTGGATCCCATCCTATCGGCGGAGAGATAGACACTCGAAGATCGGGCCCATTAGACTAAGTTTTATGGGCCTGATAGATAATGATTATCATGAGCTGCCAATGATCGGCGAGCATGCCAGTGCGGTGGAGGGGCTTCCACCCATCCACAAGGACCCCTTCGATCGGATCCTGATTGCTCAATCGATTGTGGAAGGCATCAGATTGCTGACCGTCGACGATCTGGTCGCGCAGTATCCTGGGCCTGTCCGTCGTCTCTGACCGAGGTGGCCCGAGCGGTGGGCTAGGCGGTTGAAGTCAGCTATCGCTTCAGACCACCCATGAACGCCTTTACGCGAGCAGAGTCGACCTGGTTCCACCAGACGCCGTCGTGCTTCAGCGCGCTGGCGATGATGACCCCGTCGACAATGGCGAGGATGTCGTTGGCATTGTCCGGCGTCACGCCGCTTCCGACCAGCGTCGGCAGGCCGGCGGCCTGCTTGATCATGCTTATGTAGCCCAAATCCGCGGCGTGGCCGGTGCGCTGGCCGGTGGCGATGATGGCATCGGCATCGAAGAAGACCAGGTCCTTGACCAGTTCCTCCACCGGACGGTCGGCGACGATGGCATGTGCGCCGTGTTTGACATGGGCATCGGCGAAGATGCGGATGCCGTTGGCGCGCAGCCTGGCGCGGTAGCGCGCCGCGCGGCCCGACTCGCCCTCGACAAAACCCTCATTGGCGACATAGGCGTTCGCCCATTGATTGACGCGGACGAAACCGGCGCCGGCAGCGCTGGCGATCGCCAAGGCCGGGATCGCGGCATTGGCCAGCACGTTGATGCCGACCGGCCTGCCGAGCTCACGGCGGATGCGGTCGGAAACGACCGCCATATAGGCCGCCGTCTCCGGCCCGATATCGTCAGGCTTGGCGAAAGGGATGTCGCCATGGTTCTCGACGATGACGCCGTCGCAGCCGCCGTCGAGATAGACTTTGGCGTCATCGAGCCCGCGCTGGTAGATCACCTCCACGGCCTCGCCGTCATAGCGCGGCGCGCCGGGCAGGGGCGCCAGGTGAACGACGCCGATCACTACCTTGGTGCGGCCGAAAAGGTGCAAGAGCGCGTCGCCGCCGGATTGGCCGATCTGGATCATGAGAGCTCCATTTGCTCGATGAGCACCGCCATCTCGGAGGCGGAAGGACAGGATGCCAGCGTGCCCGGCCGTATCACGGCGATTGCGGCGGCCGCCAGCGCAAGCTCCAGCGCCGAGGTGACCAACATGCCCCGCGCAAGCCCGCCGGCGAGACAGCCGCAGAACACATCGCCGGCGCCGCTGGTGTCGAGCGCCTCGACCTGCGGGGCCGGCAAACGAAGCGGCTCTTCCTGGCCCGGGCCAAGCACGAGACAGCCTGCCGCGCCGAGCGTGATGATGACGGTGCCTGCACCTTTGGCCACCAGCGCGTCGGCGGCTGCTGTCATGTCATCCCGGCCGGTCAGGGTTTTCGCCTCGGATTGGTTGACAACCAAAAACTCCGCCAGGCCAAGATCGGGAACGGATGCCGCATCGATCGGGCTGGCGTTGAGAACGGTGCGTGCGCCGTTTTCCTTTGCTGCTCTGAGGCTGGCATCGGTCGCGGCGGCACGCAAATTTCCCTGGCAGACGAGGATGTCGCCGGGAGCGATCCAGCGGACAAGTGCTGTTTGCGCCACCGGATCGAACGCTTCGCTGCAGGCAACGCCGCTGACGATGAAATTCTCGCCGCCTCGATCGACGACGATGGTCGAGCGGTCGCTCGGCAGCTCGAATTCGCTGACCTCGAGGTCTGACAGTTCGCTGTCGAGGCGGCTCCTGATCCATGTGCCTTCGCGGTCCTTGCCGAGCGCCGTCCAGAACGTCACCTCTGCACCAGTCCGCGCTGCTGCGACCGCTTGGTTGGCACCCTTGCCGCCGAGCCCGTCGGCATAGCTCACGGCATTCAAAGTCTCGCCCGCGGCAGGGAGGCGGCCGACGCGAAACATGGTATCGATGCAGGCATTGCCGACGACGTGGACATGCATGGCTCAGCTCTCGCCGGTCGCCCAACCCAGCATCTGTTCGAACAGGGTCTTGTAGCCTGGCCAGGCGATGAACTGCGGCGGCAGCCAATGCGGCCCGACATCGGATGTCCAGGCCACGGTGCGGCCCTTGCCGTAATGGCCGGTGACAAGCAGCGGCAGCGAACCATAATCCGACGATACGCTGGCCAGAACTTCCACATCGTCCTTCAGTGTCACCTCGTTGAAGCCGAGCAGGATCGGCCAGTCCGAACCGAGGCCGCTGAGGATAGGATGTGTCGACCCTGGTTTCGGCACCGGGGCAAAGCCTTCGGGAACCTCGACGCGGTCGTCGTAGGCCAGGCAGTTCACCGGCAGCACGTCCTCGATTGGCGTCTTGCGGTAGCGCGCGCCGCCATTGATGCCCTGGAAGCTGTAGTAACCGCCGAACATTAACAGACCGCCGCCGTCGCTGACGTAATCGCGGAGCAGGCGCAGGCGGTTCGGCGTCGGCTTGGAGTGGACCCAGGTGTCGGGATGCAGCAGCAGGGTGTTGGCGCCAATGTCGGAGAGCACGACCGCGTCATAGGCCGACAGCGCCTCCATCGTCTGAGGAAAGCCGCGCTGCGCCTCGTGCGCCGGCATGAAGGTGACGTCGAAATCGGTCGCCTTGAGCGCGCCCAGCAGTTCGTCGGCGCCGGTGTGATAGGTGACAGTCGGGAACTGGTCGAAACCCTTGATGTGGGTCGCGGTCGACACCCAGGATTCGCCGGCAAGCAGGATCTTCTTCTTGGACATTTGAACTCCCGTGTAGTTCCAGGCCGCTTAGAGCCGCGCGAACACGCTTTTCGGATTGGCGATCAGCATGCGGTCGATGGCCGCCTGCTCGACGCCATGCCGTTTCAGGCGCGGTATGAAATGCTTCAGGATATAGCCATAGCCGAAGCCGCCGAAGCGCGTCAGCATGATCTTGAGGAACACATCCTGCGACAATAGCAGGCGGTCGCCGAAGCCGGCCTCGACAAGGGCGGCGATGGCGCGTGCGTTCTCCTCGTCGGAGGGCGATTGCGCATCCTGGTCGGCATAATAATAGTCCATGCCGATCATGTCGTATTCGAGGAACGCGCCGCGCCGGGCGAGGCTTTTCTGGTAATCGGGATCGTCGTGGCTCGGGTTCATGTGGCAGAGCACCGTGTGGCGAAGATCGGCGCCCTCGGCCTCGACGATATCGAGCACGTCGTGCGCCAGCCGCTCCCAGCCAGGCAGATGGATCGACAGCGGCACGCCGGTGATGCGCGAAGCGCGCGCCGAAGCTCGTAGCGACTTGCGTTCCTCTGCGGTGAAATCCTTGCTGACGCCGACCTCGCCGATCAGCCCGGCCATGATCGGCGGCTGCGTCTCGCCGCCGCCGACATCGTTGACGATGAACTCGGTCACGGCGTCGACATCCATGGCCTTCAGCCATTCGGGATGAGTATGCTCGAGATAGAACCCGGTGCCCATGACGATCTTGAGGCCGGACATGCGGCTGATGCGGGCGAGCTGTTCGGGGTCACGGCCGATGCCGATATTGGTGGCGTCGGCGACGGTGTGGCCGCCCAGCGCGCGATAGCGCTGCAGTTCCGACAGCGCCAGGTCGGCGTCGTCGAGCGAGACATTGTCGCGGTTGACGTAAGGGTTCATGCGCAATTCGCCGATGATCTCGATGTTCACCGGCTGCTCGGCGATCGCCATGTCATTGGGATGGCAGGGGCATTTCCAGCTGCGCGCGCCGTCGAGCAATATGTGCTCGTGCATCAGCGTGATGCCCATCTCCTCGACCGGAACCGGGCCGAGCACGGTCATCACTTGGCCGGTTTCGACCCCGATTGGCAACCGCTGCCTGGGCGCTGCGTCATCGAACAGACCACTCATCGGCTCAACGGCTCCGCACGGCGCCGCGGAACAGGCGGAAGTTCAGCCAGATGGCGATCAGGATGATCGTTCCGGTGACGATCGGCGTCAGGAAGGGCGACAGATGCGCCAGGATCAGGCCGTTGCCGATGACGGCCACGGTCAGCGCGCCGAGCACCGTACCGATGATCGTTCCACGGCCGCCGAACAGGCTGGTGCCGCCGAGCACGACGGCGGCGATGACTTCCAGCTCGAAACCCTGTCCGGCATTTGAAGATCCCGATCCAAGCCGGGCAGCAATGATGATGCCGGCAAGGGCCGCCGCGGTGGCGGAAATCACATAGACGAAGAGCGTCGTCTGCCGCGTGTTGACGCCGGCACGCCGCACCGCCTCGGCGTTGGCGCCGATGCCGGTGACATAGCGGCCGAACGGCGTCTCGTTGAAGGCGAGATAGGCGATGGCCAGGATCGCCAGCGCGATCAGCGCCGGCACCGGCACGCCAAGAAACCAGGCGCGGCCGAGCACGGTGAAAGCGCTTCCGGGCTCGATGGGGATGGAATAGCCGCCGGTGATCAGCAGCGCCACGCCCCGGATCACCGAAAGCCCGGCAAGCGTGACGATGAAGGACGGGATGCCCTCATAGGCGACGAAATAGCCCTGCACCGCGCCAAGCAGGGCACCGAGCGCGAGCATCACGAGGATAACGACTGGCCACGGCAGGTCAAACTGCAAAAGTGTCGCCGACAGCGTCGCCACCAGCGCCAGCACGGAGCCGACCGAAAGATCGATGCCGCCGGTGGTGATGACGAAAGTCATTGCCGCGGCAACGATCAGCAGAGGCGCCGACTGCCGCAGGATGTTCAACAGATTGGGCGATGTCAGAAACGCGTCGGTCGCAACCGAGAAGATGATGCATACGACCAGAAAGAACAGCGCGATCGAGACGACACTGCCATTGGCGAGGAGCGCATCGCGCCAGGTGCCCTTGCGTACACGTGAGGGCTGGGCGGCGTGGATCGCGTCGCTCATGCCGGCGCTCTACCGCGGTAGCCGTTGGTGGCGGAACGCGCATTGAACTTGCGGCCGACGATCAGATTCACCACGTCCTCGATGTTGGTCTCGCCGATCAGCCGCTCGGCTACGTTGCGCCCTTCGTACATGACCTGGATGCGGTCGCAGACGAGGAACAGATCCTGCAGCCGGTGGGTGATCAAAATGACGCTGACACCGCGCGCACTGACCGCGCGGATCAGTTCGAGCACCGCCTCGACTTCGGCCACGGCAAGCGCTGCCGTCGGCTCGTCCATGATCAGCACGGCCGGCTCGAACGAGGCGGCACGGCCGATCGCGATCGACTGGCGCTGCCCGCCGGAGAGGTTTTCGACCTTGAGTCGCGTGTCGGCAATGACAATGCCGAGCCGATCGAGCATCTGGCGCGTCTCGTCATGCATGCGCTTTTTGTCGAGAAAGGAAATGCCTGCGATGCGGCGGCGCGGCTCGCGGCCGAGAAACAGATTGCCGGCGACGTCGACCGTGTCGCATAGCGACAGGTCCTGGTAGACCATCTCGACGCGCGCCGCACGTGCGTCCGCCGGCGAGCTGAAGATCACCGGCTTGCCGTCGATTTCGATGGTGCCGGCGTCGGGAACCACTGCCCCCGACAGCACCTTGCTCAATGTCGACTTGCCGGCGCCATTGTCGCCGACCAGCCCCAGCACCTCGCCCGGCTTCAGCGTCAGCGATACGTCATCGAGCGTCTGGATGGCGTTATAGCGCTTTGAGATGCCGCTCATTCGCACCCGATAGGTCTGGCCACTGCTCATCTGGGATTCCACGCGATTGCAAGGTGCCCGCGGCGCAGCCTCAGGCGACGCCGCGGCCCGGTCGCCGACGCAGTTTACTTGAACATCGCGCGGTATTGGTCGACATTCTTCTTGGTCACGATCGTCACCGGGATGTTGATGATCGGATCGATTTTCTCGCCCTTCTTGAGCTTGCCCAGCGCTTCGACCGCAGCCTTGCCTTCGCCGGCTGGATCCTGCTGCACGACCGCGACCACCCAGCCGTCGTCGATGCCCTGAACGGCCTGCTTGGTCAGATCCCAGCCGAATACCTTGACGTCGCCGGTGCGGCCCTGGCTGGTCACGGCCGAAACTGCGCCGAGCAAGGCCGGCTCTCCGGTTGCATAGAGCGAGTTCATGTCCGGATTGGCAGTCATCAGGTTTTCCGAAGCGCTCAACGCGGTCTCCTGAACGTTCTGGCCGTCGACCGTGTCGAGGAAGGTGACGGCCTGGCCGCTTTCGGTCACCGCCTTCTTGAAGCCGTCGAGCCGCTGGTTCTGGATGAATGAATTGAGTGCGCCCACGATACCGATCTTGGCCTTGCCGCCCATCTCGGTCTTCACATAGTCGGCGTAGAATTTTCCGATGTCCTCGCCGGCCTTGGTGTTGTCGACGCCGATGAACGAAATATTGTCGCCGTCGGGGATCTGCGCGTCGATGGCTATGACGGGAATGCCGGCCGCCTTGGCTGCGGTGATCGCAGGCTTGACGCCGTTGACGTCGATGGCGACTAGAATGATGCCGTCGACTTTCTGCGTGATGTAGTTCTCGATCGCGTCGTTCTGCGCGCTCGGCACATTATTGGCGTTGAAAATGACCAGCTTGGCGCCAGCCGAGTCGGCTGCCTTTTGCGCACCCTCGTTGATCTGGTTGAAGAACAGGGCCTGCTGGTTGATGTTGACGAGAGCGAACGTATCGGCAAGCGCCGATCCCATGGCTGCCGAGCCCATGGCAATGGCGGCGGCACAGCCGGCGAGAAGTTTGAACAGACGCATTTCGGTTCCCCTTGCTTGCGGACCAGACCTCTGCTGGTCCCGTTGGTGCTACAGCACGAGGCAACCATTCAAGAGACTTGAATATTTGTCAATCCAAATGAACGCCGAGCGTTGCTCAGAAAGTCGCCGGCGTGTTGACCCAGAAAATGCTAGCGCGTTCCTCGCCGATGTTGCGGTAATGATGCGGCAGCTCCGACCTGAACACGAAGGCATCGCCCGTGGCGAGAGCATGGCTCTTGCCGTCGACGATCAACTCGATCCGGCCGGCGAGCACATAGCCGACTTCCTCGCCGGCATGCTGGATCGGACCTTCGCTCGAGCCCTCTGCCTCGATGTGATGGATGTTGCATTGTAGAAGGTGGCCAGGCGAATACGGAATGATGCGTTCGAGCGAAATTCCTTCGCCACGCCGTAGCGCGTCGAGCGCAATCAAAGGCCTTGCGCCCGCCCGGAATACGATCGCCTCGTCGTCATCGACTTGCTCGAACATCCAGCCGATGTTTGTGTCGAGAACCTCGACCAGACGGTGAAGCATGGGCAGGGACGGCGAAGCCTTGCCGTTCTCGATCTTGGACAGCAGGCTTTCCGAGCAATTCGCAGCCTCGGCCAGCGTCTTCAGCGTCATGCCGCGTGTCTGGCGGGCGAGGCGCAGCCGAGTTCCAAGTCTCGCGGCATTTACGGTGGCGTCCGTTTCTGACTCTGGCCGCCGTCGATCGATTTTGTTCATCTGTTCGCCAACCATTCAACGGTCAAGGGCAACTATCGCGCGAGCAAAAGACCTCGGCCGAGGATTTGCAAGTGCTGATGCATCAAATTCGAGACTGCAGCCGCAGCTACCGCATCCGGCGAATGCCGCTGCCGCATGAACCGTGCTGATGATCCCGCGCCAGTAATCCCCTATCGCTTGGCTGCCCATCGGGGCCGAAATCGTCACCACTACCGCGTTGCGTCACGTGGCGAGTGGGACTTGGGCAATGCGGGCGAGGCGGGCCACACAGCCAATCTACACAACCACGGCCGTGCCGACACGATAAAATCTAGACTGTCACCGAATTTGCGGAGTCCGCCAGAAGTCACCCGCGGCAGCGCCCCTGGAGTTACGCGCCGGGGCGCGCTGGCTCTCGGTAGCGGCGATGCACTCAATGAAATCCCTGGGGCAGTCGCGCACCGCCTGAGCTTCGACAATTTTGAAGAAAGTCCGACAGAATTAATGGACTAGACCTTGCGGATGTGGATTGCGGAAGCGACGCGCGGCTAATGCTTTAGAAGTATAGACACATCGACACGAGGTGCGAAGAAGCAACGCCAATACAGCTGATTGGTTACAGCATATTTATTTTCGCATATGTGGTATTGACCGTCCGGGGATTCCTGTACACGGTCCCGTGGGATGGTGAAATTATGCGGCAAATAGGTGTACCCGCCGTCTACCCTGGACCGCACCGAAGACCGAGGTATGGCGCGGCAATCTGAACCGCCGCAGCACTTGAATTTGGTCTGCGGGTCAATCTTATCTTCGTACCAATCATGGGCGTTAGCGGCTGTAGCGGCGGCGATACACATCGCCGTGAAGATGAGCCTTCGCATGGCATTCCTCAAGTATCTGGCAGGCGCTGCTCGTTGGGGTTTCCATGTATATTAGCGTTCCATTGAAAATACCATTGGCCTCCGATCGACTTAACGCAGCTCCAGCCAGCGGCGTCGCAACGGAAGACCGCGTTGCGTCACGTCAGGACGACATTTGCGCCGAACAAAGGTCTGCTCTTGTCGCTCCGGGTTTGAAAGCCTACCGTCTGCTCTGCGCCGCATGTCGGCCGCAGAGATCAGCTTCCCCGCGTCCTGAAGCAGACATCGCAAGCGAGGACTCCGGAGGTCGCGGTTGCGCCCTTAAGCCCCGCCTGGCCGACCAGATAGAAGATCGCATTGGCCTCGCCGCCCGGCATCGTCTCGCTGGATGCGGCTGTTGGGCTGGATTGCTGGCTCAGAGCGAGCAAGGGTCTCCGCTGTACCTCGACGCCGAGGTCGCGCAGATGGTGGCCGTTGCCGCGCCGCGCCGATTTTCTGGAGTGATAAGCCGCGCCCGACGCGGCGAATTCGTAACCCTACTCGGCGGCCGTCTCCGCTGGCGCCCCTGCCGGCCGCGAAGGCTCGGCCTCGGCACGGGGCTTGCGCCGTGAAAACAGCGACCTGAGCGTGACGTAGAACACCGGCGTCAGGAACAGGCCGACGAAGGTGACGCCGAGCATGCCGGAGAATACCGCGGTGCCGAGCGACTGGCGCATTTCTGCGCCCGGGCCCGTTGCGATCATCAGCGGCACGACGCCGAGGATGAACGAGAAGGCGGTCATCAGGATCGGCCGCAGCCTGAGCCGGCAGGCTTCGACGGCAGCCTCGGCGGCCGACAGCCCGCGTTCCTGCGCCTGCCGCGCGAATTCGACGATCAGGATCGCGTTCTTGGCGGCAAGCCCGATTAGCACGATGAGGCCGATCTGCACGAGGATGTTGTTGTCCAGCCCTCGGAACGACACGCCGAGCAACGCCGCGAGCACGCCGAGCGGCACCACCAGCACAATGGCGAACGGCAGCACCAAGCTTTCATATTGCGCCGCCAGCGCCAGGAACACGAACAGCACCGAAAGTCCGAAGATATAGAGAGCGGCATTGCCTGTGTTGCGCTCCTGATAGGCGAGCTCGGTCCATTCATAGGAGGTACCGGCCGGCAGCGTCTTTGCCGTGATCCCTTCCATCAATGCCAGCGCGTCGCCTGTGGAAACGCCGGGCGCGGCGTTGCCCTGCAGCGGCACCGAGACGTACATGTTGTAGCGCTGGACCAGCGCCGGGCCAGTGGCGTCGCGGATCTCGACCAACGTGCCGAGCGGAACCAGCGCGCCGGTCGCGGAGCGCACCTTCAGTTTCAAGATGTCGGCGCGATCTAGGCGGAACGCCTGGTCGGCCTGCGCCCGCACCTGGTAGACGCGCCCGAAAGCGTTGAAGTCGTTGACGTAGGCGGTGCCCAAATTGATCGACAGCGTCTCGAAGATGTTGGGGATCGGCACGTTCAGGATGCGCGCCTTGTCGCGATCGATCGCCAGGAAGAATTGCGGGCTCGACACGGAGAAGGTGGTGAACACGCCCGTCAGCCCCGGCGTCTTGTTGGCCTTGCCGGCGATTTCGTAGGCAAGCGCCAGGATCTGCCGCATGTCGGCGCTGTTGCGCTCCTGGATCTGCAGCTTGAAGCCGCCGGCATTTCCGACGCCGCGGATCGGCGGCGGCGGCAGTGCGATAATGAAGGCTTCCTTGATGCTTTGCAGGCTGCCGAACAGATTGCCGATGACCTGGGTCGCCGACTGGTCGGCTTTCAGTCGCTCGTCAAACGGTTTGAACCTGGCGAAGATCACTCCCGCATTGCTGGCGTTGGTGAAGGTCGCGCCGGAGAAGCCGGCGAAGGCGACTGCGTAGTCGACGCCGGGCGTTTTCTGGATGATCTGCGACGCCTGCTGGATGACCGCATCGGTCCTCGACAACGAAGCGCCGTCCGGCAACTGGACGACGACGATCGCATAGCCCTGGTCAAGCGACGGAATGAAACCGCGCGGCACCGCCTGCACCATGTAGACCGTGGCGTAGATGAGGCCCGCGAAAACGGCCAGCATGGCGGCGATCGTTATCCACGAGCCGATCAGCACGCGGATGATGCTCGAATACCAGTGGGCGACCCTGTCGAAGCCGCGATTGAAGCCGTCGGCGAGCGCCCGTCCGAACCGCGCCAGGAAAAAGCGCGGCGGCGCCGCCGCGGCGTGGTGCGGCTTGAACAGCAGTGCGGCCAGCGCCGGCGAAAGCGTCAGCGAATTGAATGCCGAGATCGCCGTCGACACCGCGATGGTGATCGCAAACTGCAGGTAGAACTGCCCAGAAATGCCGGGGATGAAGGCTGTCGGTACGAACACGGCTATCAGCACCAGCGAGATCGCGATGACCGCGGTTCCGACTTCGTCCATGGTCAGGTGCGACGCCGGATTGGGCGCCAGCCCTCTGGCGATATTGCGCTCGACGTTCTCGACCACGACGATCGCATCGTCGACGACGATGCCGATCGCCAGAACGAGGCCGAACAGCGTCAGCATGTTGAGCGAGAAGCCGGCGGCGTAAAGCACCGCCAGCGTGCCGATCAGCGACACGGGGATCGCCACGATCGGCACGATCGCCATGCGCCACGATTGCAGGAAGACGATAATGACGATGATGACCAGCAGCATCGCTTCCAGGATTGTCTTGTAGACCTCCTGGATCGACTCGGCGACGAACTCGGTCGGATTGTAGACGATGTCGTAGCTCAGCCCCTTCGGGAAGTCGCGGGAAAGCTCCTTCATCTTGTCCTGGATCTCCGCGGCTGCGGCAAGCGCATTGGTGCCCGGCCGCTGGAAGATGGCGAGCGCCACCGCCGGTTTGCCGTTGAGATAGGAGTTGGTGACGTAATCCTTGGCGCCGAGCTCGATGCGCGCCACGTCCTGCAGCGAGATCAGGCGGCCGTCGGCGGCCGATTTGACGATCACGTATCGGAAATCGCGTGCGTCCTTGAAGCGGCCTTGCGTGGTGACCGTGTACTGGAACGCCGTGCCGGTGCTGGTCGGCGGCGCGCCGATCGAGCCACCGGACACCTGGACGTTCTGGTCGCGCAGCGCCTGCACCACATCGCCCGAGGTCATCCCCAGGGCGGACAGTTTTTCCGGATCGAGCCAAATGCGCAGCGAATATTCGCGTTCGCCGAAGATGATGAGGTCGCCGACGCCGTCGAGTCTGAGCAGTATGTCGCGCACCCGCGAGCGGGCGTAGTTCGAGACGTAGAGCTGGTCGTAGGTATTGTCGGGCGACAGCATGTGCACGACCATCATCAGGTCGGGCGAGCTCTTGGTGGTGGTGATGCCAAGGCGCCGGACTTCTTCGGGCAGGCGCGGCTCGGCGACCGACACGCGGTTCTGCACCAGCACCTGCGCCTGGTCGAGATCGGTGCCCAGCTTGAATGTGATGGTCAGCGCCATCGCCCCGTCGCCCGACGAATAGGACGACATGTAGAGCATGCCCTCGACGCCGTTGATCTCCTGCTCGATCGGCGTTGCCACCGTCGCTGCGACCGTCTCGGCGTCGGCGCCCGGATACTGCGCGCGAACGACGATGGTCGGCGGCGCGATCTCGGGATATTGCGCGACCGGCAGCTGGGTATAAGCAATCCCGCCGAGGATCAGCAGGACGACCGAAACGACCGATGCGAAGATCGGACGGTCGACGAAGAAATGTGCGAACCTCATTGCTGCAACTCGGCGATCTCGGCCTTGGGCGGCAACGTTACCATCTCGACCTTCACCTTGGTGCCGGGCCTGGCGTGCATCAGCCCGTTGACGATGATCGTCTCGTTGCCGGTCAGGCCCCCGCGGATCACCCGGTAGCCGTCAAGAAGCGGGCCGGTGCGCACGGGCTTCGCCGACACCATCCCGGCCTCATCCACCAGGAACACGATGCGGCGATCCTGATCGGCGCCGATCGCCTCGTCGGGCACCAGCACGCCGCTATGCGGCAGCGACCCCGGCACGTTGATGCGCCCGAACATGCCTGGCTGGAGAATGCCGTCGGTGTTGGGAAACCTTGCACGCACCCGCATGGTGCCGGTCGCGTTGTCGATCCGGTTCTCGGCAAAATCGAGCTTGCCTTTGAATACCGCCTCCGTGCGGTCGGCGACGCGAACCACCACCTCGAGCCCGCCGGCGCCTTCCTGCATGCTGCCGCCGCGCTCCTTCGCGTCGCGGGCGTAGCTGAAATACAGACGCTCATCGACGTCGAAATAGAAGTCAATCGGATCGCGCGTAACGATGGTCGTCAGCAAGGTGGAATCCGGCTGCACGAGGTTGCCGACCGACACCAGCCGGCGGTCGATGCGGCCGGACAAGGGCGCCTTGATCTCGGTGAATTCCATGTTCAGGCTGGCCGTCGTCAGCGCAGCCGTCGCGCCCTGCATCTGCGCCTGCGCCGAAAGGTATTCCCGCCGGCGGTCGTCGAGCGTCGCGGTTGAGATATTGCCGGTCTTGGCGAGTTCGTCGGCGCGATCCAGCTGCATCTTGGAGAATTCGAGCAGACTCTTGGCGACGTCCACTTGCGACTTGGCGGCATCATAAGCCGCCTGGTACGGACGCTGGTCAATGGTGAAGAGCAGGTCTCCCTTGTTGACCAGTGCGCCGTCCTGGAAGCTGACCTTGTCCAGATAGCCGCTGACGCGCGAACGGATGGCGACCTGGTCGACGGCTTCGAAGCGCCCGACGAACTCGTCGTCTTCGACGATTTCACGGACCACCGGCTTGGCCGCCGTCACCACGGGTAGCTGCTGGTCCTGCGCAAACGCAGTGCTGAAAGCCATGCCGAGCAGGAATGTCGCCGACACGGCTGCGCGGGCAAGCCAGTCGGCCGATCGACGGGCTCGCCCGCCCGCGTCGCGATGCAATTGCCCATTCTCTAGGGTGTCCATTTGCGTCCCCGCTCGCTGGACCCGGAGGCCGGTTGATCCGCTTCTACGTTCAGGCTACTCGTCGAAATCAGAGCACTGCAGTGTTGTGCATGGCAAGATGATCATTTTCCATGTGAGCTGAAATGTCCACCCTGTGGCTGCTCCGCCACCCAGGACTGGCGACGCAGATCCACCGGGCGATCCGGGATGGCATTGAGACGGGGAGCGGCTAGACCTGGGAGCAGACCTTGGTCCCGTCGGGCTGAACGTCCGCAATCCTTCTTCAAACGTTAAAGCCGCACCGCTTCCGGCCCGAAACGGTCATTCCGGATGACAGGCTGCGTGAAGCGGTCCGCGCGGTGCAGGGTGGCGCAAGACCATGGTTCAGTCGAAGAAGCCCGCATCTTCTTCCCGGAGATACTTCCTGGCTGCCTCGGCGTCGATATCGAGGCCCAGCCCCGGCGCTTCCAGCAGGTCCACCATGCTGTCCTTCACGATCTGCGACGGCAGGCCGATTACGAGGTCCTCCCACCAGGGGTCGGAAGCGCTCGGGTATTCAAACGCGAGGTAGTTGGCGGGCAGGGTGGCGCAGACATTGATCAGCGCGCCGAGACCTAGAAGGCCGTTCGCGGTGCCGTGCGGTGCCATCAGGATCGAGTGCATATAGGCGTGCTCGGCGACCCATTTGAGCTCGGCAATGCCGCCAATATCGGCCGGATCGGGGCCGATGACGCGCACCGCCTGCGTTTCGATCAGCTCCTTGAAATTGTGCCGCAGATAGATCTGCTCGCCGGTATGAATTGGCGTCGAGGTGGAGGTGGTCAGCTCCCGATAGGCCTGCGGATTGACCCAAGGCACATAGTCGCCGGTCAGCATGTCCTCGAGCCACATCAAATTGTACTTCTCGACCGCGCGAGCGAACTTGATCGCATCGGGCAGCATCCAGCCAGGGCCGCAGTCGAGCGCCAGGCTGACCTTGTCGCCCATCACTTCCTTCATCGCGATCACGCAGTCGAGCATGTGGTTGAAACCGCGTTCGCTGATTACGCCCTGATCCATGGCACCGTGATAGCCAGCCTTCTTCTGCGTCACGCCGTAATGGAAGCCCTCGACGGTGTCCTTCATGTTGGAGTGGAACGAGATCCCTTGCTTGATCATGAAGAAGTTCTGCGGCTGCTCCATCATCCATTTCACGTCAGCGGCGTAATCCTCCGGCCGGTCCCCCGTTCGCTTCTGGCGGATCGAGCCGTTATAGACGCGCACCTTGTCGCGCACCTTGCCGCCGAGCAGTTTGTAGGCCGGCACGCCTGCGGCCTTGCCGGCTATGTCCCACAGCGCATGCTCGATAGCGCTTACCGCCGCGCCATAGGGCTTGAAAGAGCCGCGTTGGCGGATCTTCAGCATCACCCGCTCGACGTCGGTCGGGTCCTCGCCGATCAGCGCCTCGCGGAAATGCAGCACCCAGGGTTTGAGGTAGGTCTTGGTGAACTCGACTTCGCCAAGGCCATAGAGGCCCTCGTCGGTAACGATGCGGACGATGGGATGTTTGCCGATGACGGCGCAGCGGAGGTCGGTGATCTTCATCTTCGGTTCTTTTCGCCTCAGCTCCAGGTGCGGTCCCAGGAATACTCGTTGTCCCAGTGATCCGTGGGCTGCCAGATGCCGGTGACACCTGGCTGCAGATGCTGCGAGATCACCTCGTCGACGACGTCGTCAATCCCCAGGCCAGGTTTGTCCGGAACAGTGATAAAGCCGTCCTTCACGAGCGGCTTGGGAACGCCGGTGACGATATCGTCCCACCAGTCGACATCGGCAGAGTGGTATTCGAGCGCCATGAAGTTTTCGGTCGCGGTCGCGACATGTGCCGCGGCCATTGCGGCGATTGGACTTTCGGCCATATGGATGGCCATTGCGACGCCGTGGTCCTGCGCCATGTCGCCGATCTTCTTGGTCTCGAGGATGCCCCCGCTGGTGAGCAGGTCCGGGTGGACAATGGAGACGCCGCCGCTCTTGAGCAGGGGCTCGAAACCCTCCTTAAGGTAGATGTCCTCGCCGGTGCAGATCGGCACCGTGGTGGCGGCCTGCAGTTGCCGGTACTGCTCGGTGTACTGCCATGGGATCACATCCTCGAGCCAGGCCGGCACGTATTTTTCAATCCGCCTGGCGAGCCGAATTCCGTTCTGCAGCGAGATGTGGCCGACGTGGTCAATGGCGAGCGGAATATCCATGCCGATCACATCGCGAACCTCGGCAATGTACTGCTCAAGCAGGTCGAGGCCCTTGTCGGAAAAGTGGAGGCCGGTAAACGGATGGCGGACGTTGTGCAAATCGTAGGCGGCATTGCGGGCGCGTCGCTCCTCAAGGGTCTTGACGGGGCCGCGGCCGGGATGGACGCGGTACCCTTCAAGTGAGCCGGCAGGGGACACGACCGCACCGGGGACATCCGCGATCTGCATCAGCCCCAGATCCATCTTGAGGAAGGTGAAGCCGAGCGCCATGCGCTGCTTGAGACGCTTGCCGGTCTCGGTGCCGCTCGGCACGGTAGCGTCGGTGTCGCAATAGACGCGCACCTTCTCCCGAAACCGGCCGCCGAGCATCTGGTAGACGGGCACGCCGTAGGCCTTGCCGGCGAGATCCCACAACGCAATTTCGACCGCCGAGACGCCGCCGCCTTGCCGGCCGTGCCCACCAAACTGCTTGATCCGGCGAAACAGGCGGTCGATGTCGCAAGGGTTCTCGCCAAGCAGCCGGCTCTTCAGCATCAGCGCGTAGGCGGCACTGGCGCCGTCGCGCACCTCGCCAAGCCCGACGATGCCCTGGTTGGTGTAGATCTTGAGCAGGGTCGAGGTGAACGGCGCGCCGACGATTTCGGCTACCCGCATGTCGGTGATGCGAAGCTGGGATGGCTTGGAGTTCACGTTCACCCGATTGAGCGCTTCGTCGGCGCCACCTGTCTTTGCCATGACTTATCCTCGTTTCGGCTTGTCGCCCCGCACCCTGCGCCGGCACACAGTGTTGCTAGCCCAGCTTGATCTCGTGGGCCTGCAGGTAGTCGCGGTCCATCTCAATGCCGAGACCAGGCTTCGACGTCAGCTTGAGGCTGCCGTTCGAAATGTCGAGTGGTCTGTCGATCAGGTGATCGTATTTGCCCAGGTTCCACTCCGATGTTTCGAGTTTGTAGAAGTTGGGAACAGTCATCATCACCTGCGCTCCCGCAACCACGTTGATTGGTCCCGCGGCGTCATGTGGCGAGACCGGCACGTAGTAGGCTTCGCAGAGCGCAGAAATTTTCTTGAGTTCGGTAATGCCGCCGGTCCAGGTAACGTCGGGCATGATGTAGTCGGCGAGCCTGTTCTCAAGTACCGGCACGAAATCCCATTTCGTGTGGCCGCGCTCGCCCCATGAGATAGCGGTATTGACCTTCTCACGAACCTGCTTGAGCGCGTTAAGGCTCTCGGGCGGGCAGGGCTCCTCAAACCAGTCGATCTGGCCGGCCTCCTCGAGGCTCCGACAGAGGCGAATGGCGGTGGGGACGTCGAAGCGGCCATGCGCATCGATGAGAATGTCGACATCGGGTCCTGCCGTTTCGCGGATCAGAGCCGTGAGTTCGGCGGCTTCGCGCTCGTCCTTGCGGGTCATGCTGCCGTCGAGGTAGCCGTCCCGCTGTTCGCGGGGCAGGCCATCGGCGCTGCGGCCCTGGTGGGGGTAGGGATCGAACTTGAGCGCAGTGTGTCCGGACTCGACAATGTCTAGAATTTCGCGGACCACAGCCTCTTTGCTGGTGAATTTGGCCTGGTTGGGATGAGTGTAGAGCGCGATTTCATCGCGTACCGGCCCGCCCAGCAGCTCGTAAATCGGCTTGCCGAGGACTTTGCCCCTGATGTCCCAGAGAGCTATGTCGATGGCGCTCACGCATTCGACGGCGGCGCCGCGGCTGCCCATGTAGGTGAAGCTGCGGAAGATCTTGTGCCAGAGATGCTCGATGCGCGCCGGATCCTCGCCTGTCACGGCGACGCCGATCTGCCGCAGGATCGTGCAGAGAGCGCGGTTGGCGAGCCTTGTCGTGGTGGTGATCTCTCCCCAGCCACTCACTCCCTCGTCGGTCGTCACTTCGACGAACAGGAACTCTCCCCAGTAGGAAGCATCGGACTTGATCAGCCACGGCCGAATGCTCGTGATTTTCATCTCAACTACCTTTGCCTGAAAATGGTCAGCTAACGATGTTCTGGACTGGACATTCTATCCGGCCCGAGCGGCGTTGCGCGCTCGCATCTGTTCCAGAATATGCCGGCCCGAACCCTCGACATGGCGGGAAACGAGTTCGGCCGCCTTGTCGGCCTCTCCCGCCTTCACAAGCGCGATGAGTTCGCGGTGCTCGCGCATGATCGCGGCACGTCGCGCCAGCGTGAAATTGAAACGACGGCTCACGGCTCGCAGCACTTCGCGATGCTTCCACCAAAGCTCGGCGGCGTGGCGGTTGTAGTGCCGTTGGTACATCACCGTGTGGAAAGCGGTATCCAGCTCACTATGCCTGAATGTGTCGGCGAAGTTGTTCTCTTCGATCAGGCCCTGGAGACGTTCGAGTTCGGCGATGTCCTCGCCGGTAGCCATGTTCACAAACCATCGTGTCAGGGCTGGCTCGATCAGAACACCGATCTCGTAGATATCCCGGACAAAATCCTGATCTATGGGTCGGACGCGCGCCCCGCGGTTGGCGACAAAGGTAACAAACCCTTCGCCGCGCAACAGTTGCAGGGCTTCGCGCACAGGATTGGTCGAAGTGCCGTGACGCCGGGCGAGATCGGTGACGACAAGCCGTTCGTTGGGGGCGAGCCGTCCCTCGATGATGTCTTCCCGGATCAATTCATAAAGCGAGGCGCCCTCGCTCGAGGCTCCGATGGGATCGGTCCCCACCGGTGGCATCGCTTTGAAATCGCTTGTTTCGGCCAAGGCCGGCTCCCCATTTTAATACATACCTTGCCCGATATCACACACGGCTTTCGCAAACAATGTACGATTCTGCGCGTTGACAGGCAATCCATGATCTGAAAACGTACCAAGCGATCGAGCGGATACACTGATCTGAAAGAAGCATCCTCGCGATCGAAACGAGCAAGGACCGCTTTTGGGCGGCATGGGAGAACCAGGGAGGATACCTATGACGAGAATTGCCCTCGGCAGTGCCGTCCTGCGCGGCACTGTCGCCACTGCTTTGATCGCATCCCTGACGTCTACATCGGCGCTGGGTGCACCGCCGGTCGACCTGAGCAAGTGGTCGCCGGAATATGTGCGCTCGATTGCGGGCACACAGGATTTTGACACGGCGGCCGATTGCGCCAAGGTCACCCCGCTCGATTACAAGGGGCGACTGACTTTCTGGTATCAGGGCGTGTTCGAGGGCGACCCCGACCTCCTGCGCCAGTACTACAAGGATTTCTTCGAGACCTTCCGCAAAACCTATCCGAACATCCAGCTCGAGGAACAAGCCCTCACCTATAACGATCTTCTCGACAAGTTCCGGACCGCGCTCCTGGGCAATGCCGCGCCGATGGCGGTTCGCCTGCAAATCCTGGGTGGCACCGAGTTCGCCTCAAAGGGCTATCTGCAGCCGCTCAAGCCAGAGGACGTGGGGTATTCGACCGAGGATTTCTGGCCCGGCGCCATGAAGGCCGTGACCTGGGAGGGCGTGACCTACGGCATTCCGACCAACAACGAGACGATGGCGTTCATCTGGAACGCCGACATCTTCAAGCGTGCCGGCCTCGATCCGAACAAGCCGCCGGCAACGTGGGACGACGTGGTCAAGTATTCCAAGCAGATCCACGATAAGCTCGGCATTGCCGGATATGGCCTCGTGGCTCGCAAGAATGCCGGCAATACGCCGTACCGCTTCATGCCACAGCTATGGGCCTATGGCGGCGGCGTCTTCGACGAAGCGACGCCGAATCCAACCTATGAGCAGGTCCAGCTCGATAGCCCGCAGAGCAAGGCAGCGCTGCAAGCGTCCTACGACATGTATGTTCGTGACAAGTCGGTTCCGGTTTCGGCACTCACCAACCAGCAGGCCGATAATCAGCCCCTGTTCGTCGCCGGCCAGCTCGGCATGATGATCTCGCACCCGTCCGATTACAACGTGATGCTCGACCTGCAGAAAAAGGCGACGGGCACCGACAAGGACAAGGCGCAGACGGTCATCGACAACATGCGCTACGGCCTGATCCCGACCGGCCCCGACGGTAAGCGCGCCGTCGTGTTCGGCGGCTCGAACATTCACATCCTGAAGCCCGAATATGTCGAGGGCGGCAAGGTAGACGAGCCGGCTGCAAAGGCCATCATCTGCATGTGGACGAGCCCTGAATGGTCGCTGAAGATGGCCTACGCCGGCTCGAATCCGGGCAACCTCAACGGCTTCAAGACCAAGTGGATGAAGGAACGTCTGGACAACATCAAGTTCCTCGATGTCACGACCTCGATGCTGCCATACGGCATCCCGTTCCCAGCGCTGCCGCAGGCCCCCGAGATCATGAACATCATCATCCCGGACATGCTGCAGAATGCCCTGACCGGAGCGATGACCGTCGACCAGGCAGCGGACGACGCAGCCAAGAGGGTGAGAGAGCTGATGGGCGGACTCTAGCCCAAGCCTGACCGGCTGGGCCGATGGTCCAGCCGGTTCGTTCCGAAGAATAAGGGCACCCACAGTGACGATCGTAACCGGCAAGGCCGAGGCTCGCCGAAGAGTGCAACCCGGCAGGTCCGGCGCGCTGCGCAAGATCTGGCAGCATCGCGCGGACTACGCGTACGTGCTCCCGGCGATCGCCGTGATGCTCATCGTGATCGCCTATCCGATCTACTACACGGTCGAGCTGTCGTTCTTTAAGACGCCGCCTGGCCTGCAGCTCCGCGACAAAACCTTCATCGGCCTCGACAACTACACGACCATCCTCACCAGTCAGGTGTTCTGGAAAGTCACCTGGAACACACTGATCTGGACTCTGGGGTCAACTTTCATCTCTTTTGTCTTGGGGTTTGCCACAGCGCTGGCGCTCCACCGCGACTTCATCGGCCGTGGTGTCTTGCGCGCTGTCCTGATCATCCCTTGGGTCATCAGCGCCGTCGCCGCCTCCTACATCTGGAAGTGGATCTACCATTCGGACTTCGGAATCATCGGCGCGGTGCTGGTTGGCCTCGGATTGGCCGACCAGCCGCCGAATTTCATCGACAATGTCAGCACGGTGCTGCCCTCCCTGATCGTCGTCAATATCTGGCGCGAGTTTCCGTTCGCCATGATCATGATGATGGCCGGCCTGCAGACAGTCCCTGACCAGTTGCTGCGCGCTGCAAAAGTCGACGGTGCCAATGCATGGCAGCGCTTTTGGCACGTCACCTTCCCGCACTTGCGCAACGTCTCGGTGGTGACGATGCTGCTGCTCGCGGTGGCCAACTTCAATTCCTTCATCATCCCCTGGATCATGACCGGCGGCGGGCCGTCGAATGCATCGCATATCTGGATAACCCATATTTATGAGCTCGCCTTCGGACGGCAGCGCTGGGGCGTGGCATCGGCCTATTCGGTGCTCCTGTTCCTCACACTGATGACGCTGGGCTACTTCTACGTCCGTGCGTTAAGCGGCAACGAGCGGAAAGAGGGGAGCGCATGAGCACGATTGCCGAGACAGCCCCTCGAGCCCAGGCCCGTCGCCGCATGCGCGTCGACGGATGGCGGTGGGCCGGGCGCATATTCCTCGTGTTCATGCTGCTTTATACCGCGTTGCCGATGATCTGGATGCTGATCACCTCGATCAAGTCTGGATTCGCGGCGACACAATTTCCGCCGCAATGGTGGCCGGACGAACCTACCCTCGCCAGCTACCAGAAACTGCTCGATCCGCAGAACAGCGTCGGCCAGGACTTCCTCCGCTTCTTCTGGAACAGCCTTTTCGTGTCGACCGTCACGACAATTCTTTCGGTGATCGTGGCTGTCCCTGCGGCCTACGCGTTTTCGCGCTTCAGTTTCCCCGGCCGGAATTTCCTGTTCTTTGCCGTGCTGCTGCGCAATATGTTCCCGGCGGTGATCTTTCTCGTACCGCTCTTCATCCTGATGCGCGCCATCGGTCTGATAAACACACACGGCTCGCTGATCCTCACCTATCTCACCTTCGGCCTGCCGCTGGCGATCTGGCTGCTCAAGGGCTTTTACGATAACATCCCGGTGCAGCTTGAGCAGGCGGCGCGCATTGATGGCGCCACACGGTTCCAGGCCTTCATCATGATCGTGATGCCGCTCTCGACGCCGGGGATTATCGCCACCGCAATCTATTCCTTCATCGGCGCGTGGAACGAGTACATCTACGCCTACACCTTCCTCTCCAAGAACGAGCAGTTGACGCTGCCGGTCGGCATCCAACGCTTCTTCTCGGAAAATACGACGGACTTTCCGGGCCTGATGGCGGCGAGCTTCATGATGAGCGTGCCCGTCGTGGTGCTGTTCCTGGTCCTGCAACGATACTTTGTACGAGCCCTTACAGAAGGCGCGGTCAAGCACTAGGGAGTTGCCGATGGCCCACGTGGTCCTCCAAGATCTCGTCAAGAGCTATGGCAGCTTCAAAGCTGTCAACCACGTCTCACTGACGGTCAATGACGGCGAGTTCGTTGCGCTCGTCGGCCCTTCAGGCTGCGGCAAGACAACCACGCTCAATCTCGTCGCCGGGCTGACCCCGATTACATCGGGCGACATCATCATCGGCGAGCGGGTGGTCAACGACCTCGACCCCAAGGACCGGGACATCGCAATGGTGTTCCAGAACTACGCGCTCTACCCGCAGAAATCGGTCTACAAGAACCTGGCGTTCCCGCTTCAGATGCGCAAACTCCCCAGGGACGAGATCGACAAGAAGGTCAAGGAAGCGGCGCGAGTGCTCGACATGACGCATCTGCTCGAGCGCAAGCCGCGCGAACTTTCGGGCGGACAGCAGCAGCGTGTGGCCCTTGGCCGTGCCCTCGTTCGCGACCCCGCCGTGTTCCTCATGGACGAGCCACTGTCTAACCTCGATGCCAAACTGCGCGTGCAGATGCGGTCAGAGATCAAGCGTTTCCACCAGGACCTCAAGGCGACGATCATCTATGTGACGCACGACCAGCTCGAAGCGGTGACCATGGCTGACAAGATGGCCGTGATGAATGGCGGCTACCTGCAGCAATACGATTCACCGGCGCAGGTCTTTGCCCATCCGGTGAACATGTTCGTGGCCAGCTTCATCGGCAGCCCGGCGATGAGCCTCATTCCGCTAGAGGCCTCGATGGCAAACGGCAACACGGTGCTGACCGGCGCCGAGGGCTGGCGCCTTGAGCTCTCAGCGCGCAATGCCCAGAAGGTGGCGAAAGCGACGACCCGGAAAGTCGTGCTCGGCGCACGTCACTCGACGATCAAGCTCCACAAGAGTGCGGTACCAGGCAGCGTCCCAGCCAAGGCCTACACGGTGGAGCCGACCGGAGACGTCACCTTCGTGCAGGCGTTCCTGTCCGGCGCCATCGTCAACGTCAGCGTGCCGCCAAACATTGCCGTCGCGCCCGACGAGCAGATCTGGCTCGAGTTCGACCAGGAGCGGATGCATCTGTTCGACGGCGAAACTGAAATGGCCCTCAAGGCCAACTGAGATAGGGCGAATTCGCGTGAAACGTGGGCGTGGATGACTGAGAAGCTTAAGATCACCGCGATCAAGCCCTATCCGGTGTGGGTAGGAACCCGCAATCAGATGCTCGTCAAGATCGAGACCGACCAAGGCATCTTCGGCTGGGGCGAGAGCGGCTTGAGTGGTCGCGAGAGGGCCGTGGCCGGCGCGGTCGAGCACTATCGCGAGTTTCTCATCGGCCGCGACCCGATGCAGATCGGACGGATCTGGCAGGAGGTTTACCGCAGCCAGTACTTCGAAGGTGGGCGAGTCCTTCAGGCGGCGATTTCCGCCATCGACATCGCCCTTCACGACATCAAGGGCAAGGCGCTGGGGGTGCCGGTCTATGAGCTGCTGGGCGGCAAGCAGCGCGACCGCATTCCCACCTTCGCCTCGACCGGCGACGAGGCCGAGGGCGATGTCGCCATCGAACGGGCCCGCGAACTTCGCGCACAGGGGTGGCAGGCGATCCGCTTCTTCCCTTTCGGGCAAAACAGCAAGGACATCTTCGAGCCGCGCGAGTCGATCGGCGCTACCGCGAGTATGTTGAACAAGGCGCGCGAGGCGCTGGGCGGCGACGTGGTCCTCGGCCTCGACTATCATCATCGGCTGTCGGTGGCAGAGGCGGCGAGCTTCTGCAACAAGCTCGGCCGCGGCGTGCTTGATTTCCTCGAGGAGCCGATACGGGCCGAGACGCCGGAGGCCTATGAATCACTGCGCACGATGACCGACATCCCCTTTGCCATCGGCGAGGAATTTGCCAGCAAGTGGCAGTTCCTGCCCTACATCGAGCGCGGCATCCATCAGTTCAACCGGATCGATGTCTGCAATGTCGGCGGGCTCACCGAGGCGATGAAAATCGCTGGCTGGAGCGAGGCGCATTATGTGGACCTGATGCCGCACAATCCGCTTGGTCCAGTGTGCACGGCCGCGACCGTGCATCTCGCTGCAGCGGTACCCAACTTCGCGTGGCTCGAGACCAGGGCGCCCGAAACAAAGCTGGGCTTCGACAATTCCGACTTCTTCCCCGTGCAACCACGGCTCGACGGGACCGATTACCCGATCGGCGATCTGCCGGGGCTCGGCGTCGAGGTCAACGAAGTTGCAGTCCAGGCGCAAAGTCTGCGTTTCTGGGAAGCGCCTCACCTTAGGCGCCGCGACGGTTCTGTTACGAACTGGTAGTTCCATTCAATCGGAGTCCACAATGACGCATACTTCCGACATCATGCGGCCGCCTAAAGACCTGATCGACGCACTCAGGGAGATCGGCGCCGCGACGGTTGCCGGCACGCTTGGCCACATGGGCTTCCGCAATCCGCACATGGTCGGTCCGGTGGCGCAAAACCACGGGAAGTCGATCGTCGGGCCGGCGCTGACGCTGCAGTTTCTGCCGCAGCGACCGGACCTCTTCACCGAGGGAGAATATGCCGATCCGGAGACGCAACTGCACCGGCACGTGCTCTATCACGCGCAGGAGGGCGATGTCGTCGTGGTCGACGCGCGCGGCGACATGAGCTCGGGCGTCTTCGGCGATATGATGTCGACGTATTTCAAGGGCAGGGGCGGGGCGGGTATCGTCATCGACGGGTGCATGCGCGACCGGCCCAATGTCGCAAAGCTCGATTTGCCCCTATGGCTGCGCGGCTGGACGCCAAACTATCATGTGCAGACCAGCATCTATCCCAATGCCGTCAACGTCCCGATTGCCTGCGGCGGTGTCACGGTGATCCCCGGCGACATCATCGTCGCTGACGACGACGGCGTGGTGGTGCTTCCCGTCGTGATGGCCCCGAAGGTGATCGAAGAATCACGGAAGCATCACGATTGGGAGGAGTTTTCGCGAGCGAAGCTCATGGAGGGCGGGCCGTTGCAACGGTACTATCCGCTGCATGACGATGCCCGCGGGGAGTACGAGGAGTGGCGCAAAGCAAACCGCCCCGAGAACCCGAGTTAGCGCATCGGCTACCTCGTGGCGGGCGACAGAGCTTCTGGCGGCTTCGCCACGGTGCTCCCGCAGAGGAGGTACGTGGGCGGCGAAGTGCCGCTTGGAAGACGCCTTCCCAAAAAGACAGTGCAGGCCGTGAATTGCGCCATGCATCGCCAACTCCCAAGCTGGCCCGGTCACTCACTTGGTAGGGAGGCGTGCATTTTCTGGCGCGGTACCCAGCTCCGAGCGTATCAGGCGCCTTGGTCTCATCCATTCGCTGCGCGCTTTTTCGGACAGTACCAATCCATGGCCAGGTCGATCGGGCGCATAGGCGTAGCCGTCCCGGATTTCGACGGGCTGCTCCACCAGATGATCGAAGTTCTGAAACGAATATTCCAGCCATTCGACTTCAGGAAGCGCGACCGCCATGTGGACGCCGATCTCCAGAAAGGTGTTGCCGATGCTGACCGGGATGCCGAGCTCGGCGGCCAGCCAACCGATGCGCATAACATCGGTGACTTGACCGTGGACATTCAGGATGTCGGCTGCGTGGGCTTCCAGAAGAAGCCGTTTGCCTTGAAGATCCAGATACTCGCCGCTGTTGATCTGAGTCCATGTTATTGCCTGCCTGAGCATTCTCAATCCTTCGTGGTCGTGACGCAGGATTGGATCCTCGACCCAGAGAAGATCGTGACCGGCATCGCGGATCGCCACCAATTTCATTAGCGCTTCCTTCGAAGACCATGCCTCGTTCGGGTCGATCATGATTTCCGAGCCTGCCGGCACACAGGATTTCAACAGCTCCAGGCGCCGCAGATCGCGACCGAAATCCGGGTGGCCGACCTTGATCTTGAAAGCGAAATAGCCAAGCGACGCCGCGTGGGAAAACAAGGAAACGAAAGCATCGTCGTCGAGGTGAAAATCGAGGCCACTGGCGTAGGCTTTCACACGGTTGCGACGACTGCCGAGCAGCACGTGAAGGGGCAGGCCAGCTTCCTTTGCCGCAAGGTCCCAAAGCGCTACCTGAACGGCTTCATGAAAAGGCAGGGAGTACGGCCGCTGATTGCCGCCGCGCGGGCGGTTCACCCGATGAACCAGGGCGATCGCCTTGTGTCCTTTCAGGGCCGGCCAAACCTCGTTTTCGAAAACGGTCTCAATCTCGATCTGGTCGGGCAGGGGATTGAAGAGCGTCTGGATGAAGCCCAGTCCCACCTCACCACTTTTCGAAACGAGTTCCAGCGCGGCGACGTTTACATCGTCGGCTCGAACCTGACTGTCCCCGATTACCCGGTCGCGGGCGAACTGAAATCGGGTTATACGAAAATGCGAAAGGCTCATCACAGGGGCTTTCTGATCGTTTAGTTTAGGAAACTGATCTATCAGTCTACATGTCTCAGTACCGAATCAACGGAGGTGCCGCAAGTGGCGGGCAAAGCAAAAGCCATCTCTCATACCCCGGGGGCGGCCACCCGTATGAGCGATGTTGCCTATGAACGAATTCTGGAACGCTTGTTCGACAGGCGCGTTCCGGTCGGGGCATTCGTTTCGCAGAGCGAACTGTCCGCGATCGTCGGCGTGCCCGTCGCCCCGCTTCGTGACGCTCTGCGCAAGCTTGAAGCGGAAGGAATTCTCACCATCCATCCACGCTCCGGAATCCAGTTCATAAAACCTGGCATGGAGCTCACGCGCGCCACCTACCAATTCCGCGCCATCATCGAGCGCTCGGCAATTCGCGTCTTTGCCGAGCAGGGCGATGAAGCCATCATGAATGCCTTGGAAATGCGGCACTCCCGGCTGGTCCGGCGCATCGAACGGGAGGGTGTGGGAAAGGAGCAACTAGAGGAGATGGATGCGCTTGAGGGAGAGCTGCATGGCGCAATCATCGGCGCGCTGCGCAATCCCTTGATCGACAGCACCTACCGGCGCATGCACAATTATCTGCGCCTGTTGCGGCTGGACAGCAAACTCACCTCGCCGATCATGATCCGGACGCTCAAGGAGCACCTCGACATCCTTGAGGCTTGCAGCACCAGGAATGCCGACGCTGCAGAAGCAAAGCTGCAGTCCCATTTCCAGGCGGCCATGCAGCGGAACCTTGGTCTGGTCTGACACGTCGTCGTTTGCCATTTGCCTCTCCCGCGCGGTTGCACGGCTTGGGAAATGATGTTACCCAACACTCCAACTGATCGATCAGTCTGCTGATCTGATATCTTGGAGGAGGTCGCATGCAGTTGAACAAGAGGCAGTTTCTCGTGGGTTCGGCGGCTCTCGCGATGGCAGGGCGCATTGGTGGTGCCCGTGCCGCGAGTGCCATCAGTTACTGGCACCACTTCACCAGTCAGTCGGAAATGGCCAGCTTGCTCAAGATCATCGGGTTGTTTCAGGCGGCGAATGCAGATGTGGCGGTAACCCAGGAGAACATCCCGAACTCGGAATATATGGCCAAGGTTTCATCGGCCGTGCTGGCCGGCGGGCGCCCCGATACCGCCATGGTGATCGCCGAGCGCTTCGCCGATCTTACCGCGATGGAGGGATTGATCGATCTTACCGAGCGCGTGAATGGGTGGGCGGGCAAGGCGAACTTTCCCGACAACCGCTGGACCGGGCTTTCCACCAATGGCGCCATCTATGCGGTTCCCGCCTTCGCCTTCGTTGACTGGATGTACTACCGCGCAGACTATTTCGAGGAAGCTGGGCTGGCGGGGCCACCGCGAAATTTCGACGAATTCCTGCAGGCGTCCCGCAAACTGACCAATCCTTCGAAGGGCAGGTATGCGTTCGGCATGCGCGCCGGCGCTGGCGGGTTCAAATATGTCATCGATGTCATGGAGGCGTTCGGCTCGCCGATCGTCAAGGACGGGCAGCCGGCCATCGACAGGGCCGCGGCGATCGAAGCGATAACGTTCTATTCCGATCTCTTCCTGAGGGAAAAGGTCGTGCCGCCGAGCGCGCCCCACGACAGCTACCGTCAGATCATGGAGGCCTTCCGCACCGGGCAGACTGCGATGGTGTGGCATCATACCGGTTCGCTAAACGAAATCTCGAGTGCGATGAAGCAGGGCGAACAATTCTCTACCGCGCCTATGCCGGCCGGTCCGAAGGCGCATATCGCTCGCGTCGCGTACGCCGGCAACGGCGTCATGAAGGAAGACAATATCGAGGCTGCCTGGCGGTGGGTGAGTTTCTGGGGCCAAACAGACGCTGCCTTGGCCCTGCTCGAGGGGACCGGCTATTTTCCGGCTTCCGCCGCTGCGCTGCAGGATCAGCGGATCACCGGCAATCCGATCTATAGTGCGGCGACGGAAACGCTCAAGTTCGGACGCCTGCCGAACAATTTCGTCGGCGCCGCGGGCTGGTCCGAAAATGTCGTCAATCCCGCTTTCCAGTCGGTGCTGACGGGTCAGTCGACGCCGGAACAGGCGGTGGACCGCATGATTCAGGGCCTGGAGGCGGCGCTCCGCTGATCCCCGCACCTGCAGCCGTGCTCAGAACGCTACGGGACGGTGCTTTCGCATCGCAGATTCATGACAACAGCCTCGAGCAGATATCTCTCTTTGCGGGCTCTCGGCGAACTGTCCGAGACCCGATACTGGATGTATCTGCTGCTCCTTCCCAGCCTCGCCCTTATCCTTCTCGTGATCGCCTATCCAACGCTTTACGGCATGGCCATCAGCTTTCGCGAGATGCGTCTGACGCGTCCCGGGTTGGATGGCTGGGTGGGCGTCAAACATTATGTGGCGATGTGGTCAGACCCGGTCTTCTGGATCGCATTGAAGAACACAGTCGTGTGGGTTGCTGCCGCGGTCGCGCTGGAACTGTCGCTTGGTCTTCTCGCCGCGACAGCTCTCAATAGGGATTTGCCAGGCACGAAAATCTTCGCCGTGCTCATCCTGCTTCCCTATTTCCTGCCCAACGTCGTGGCGGGCCATATGTGGGCCTTGCTGCTCGATCCGCGGCTCGGAGTGATCAACGATCTTCTTGTCCGGATAGGCGTCCTGCAGTCCTACAAGGCGTGGTTTGCTGATCCCAACACTGCCCTTGCGGCGACCATTCTCGTCGAGGCCTGGCATGGGTTTCCATTCTTCGCGCTGCTGCTGCTCGCGGGCCTGAAGGGTATTCCCGAGGATCTCTATAAGGCAGCGGCGGTCGACGGCGCGGGCCTGGCGGCGCAGCTCAGGTTGATCACTTTGCCCATGCTCAAGACCGTCATCGCGGCGGCGGTGATCCTGCGCGTCATCGGTCTGGTCAATTCGCCCGATCTGCTCCTCATTCTCACTGGCGGCGGACCGGGAGATGCCACGCAGGTGCTGTCATTGTATGCCTTTCAGACCGCCTACAAGGAATTCAATTTCGGCTACGCATCCGCCCTGTCGGTGGTGATGTTCGTGACCCTGATGATCTTCGCGGCCGGCTACATCCGCATCTCCAGGATTACCAAAGGACAGGGCGATGATTGAAAGTAGGCGTCAACGGCGCATGATCGCGAACATCGCCACCTACATCGTGCTCGCAAGCCTGACGGTGTTCTGCATCGGTCCGATGATCTGGATGTTCCTGACATCCCTCAAATATGAGGCCGACATTGTCACCCAGACGATGCAGTACCTTCCGAGCCGCGTTACCTTCGACAATTACGTCGCCATCTGGACGCAGTCAGGTTTCCCGCGGCTTATAGGCAACAGCCTCGTCGTTACCTTCCTGACGGTGACGGTCTGCGTCGTCACGGGCACGCTTGCCGCCTATGCATTCTCTCGCTTCGCGTTTCGAGGCCGGGATCAGCTCATGCTCGGCTATCTTGTCGTTCGCATGTTCCCGGCAGTCATGATGATCATTCCCCTTTACGTCGTTATGCGCGGTGTGGGGCTCGTGGACAGCCGTTTCGGCCTAGCGCTTGCCTATACGAGCTTCCTGCTGCCGCTGTTCGTATGGATGCTCAAGGGGTTCTTCGATTCCGCACCTAAGGAACTCGAGAGCGCAGCACGCATCGACGGCTCGACAAGGCTTGGCGCCATGGTCCGTATCGTCATGCCCCTTGCGCGGAACGGCCTGGTCGCAAGTTCGGTGTTCATTGCCATCGCGGCCTGGAACGAGTTCCTGTTCGCCCTGATGCTCACGACCGGGCAGGGGTCCCGCACCTGGCCCGTGGGCCTGCAACTAATGGTCGGAGAGTTCCAGCTTCCCTGGGGCGTTCTGGCGGCAGGCGGCATTCTCAGCATCATCCCGGTCATCGTGCTCTTCGCGATCGTCCAGCGAACCATGGTCCAGGGGCTGACCGCAGGCGCCATCAAAGGTTAGGAGTAGTCGCATGGCGACACTTTCCATCAGGGACGTGCGCAAGTCCTATGGCTCCGTACAGGTTCTTCACGGGGTCGACATCGAGCTCGAGGACGGAGGCTTTCTGGTTCTGCTCGGGCCGTCCGGATGCGGCAAGTCGACCTTGCTCAACATCATTGCCGGCCTCGACGACACCTCCGGCGGTGACATCCTGATCGGGGGACGCTCGGTCCTCGACCTTGCACCCAAGGACCGCAATATCGCGATGGTGTTCCAATCCTACGCCCTTTATCCAACCATGTCGGTCGCGAGGAATATCGGCTTCGGATTGGAAATGCGTGGCGTGGGCGCCGACCAGCGCAAGCGCGCCGTGGAAGATGCCGCGCGAATGTTGCAAATCTCCCATCTGCTCGACCGACGCCCCGCCAACCTTTCGGGCGGACAGCGACAACGCGTTGCGATGGGCCGCGCGATCGTGCGTGACCCGGAGCTGTTCCTCTTCGACGAGCCGTTGTCCAATCTCGATGCCAAGCTTCGCGTGGAAATGCGCACGGAGATCAAGCGGCTGCACGAGCGTCTCGGCACGAGCATCGTCTATGTCACGCATGATCAGATCGAGGCGATGACGCTGGGCACCAAGGTGGCCGTCATGAAAGGCGGCTACATCCAGCAATTGGACGACCCGCGCACCATCTATGAACGGCCCGCCAATATGTTCGTGGCAAGTTTCATCGGATCTCCGGCAATGAACTTCCTTGCCGGACGACTGGTTCCGGATTCGGAGGGTGTCCGGTTTCAAGCGAGCGGAGTATCGATCGTGTTGCCGACGCGGAACCGGCCGGTGGACTCTGAGCGACCGGTGGTGCTGGGCATACGGCCTGAAGAGCTGAGGACCGTTCCGCGCAATCGAGCTTCGATCATGGGGGAGATCGATGTGGTAGAGCCCACCGGGCCCGAAACCATGGTGACGGTGCAGGTTGGCGAACACGCGATCATCGCGCGCCTGCCGCCGAGGTTTGCCGGCCGGCGCAAAGAGCCAATATGTCTTGCCGTGGATCCAGCGAGCGTCAACCTTTTCGATCCGGATAGCGGACAGCGCATCGACATTTAGGGCGTGGATAGCGGCTGGACGCAGTGGCGCAGGGTTCCGCGATCTCGCCTCGAAACTCATCTGGAGCGAGTGCGGACCGCTTGCCGTCAATCTGCGACGAGTAACCGGCATCTCGGCAGGGTAGTCAGCAGGCCGTGGCGATCAGTTTTGCCAGGCAATCGGCAGCCTCAGTCCCCGGCACGCCAAGATCTCTGACACTGTCCATGTGGTTGCGGTTCGAGAGCACATGCGAGGTTACCAACGATCCCTGCCGCAGCAAGCTTGCTTTGAATCGATCGGCTTGCTGATGGAAGGGTGGCGTCTCGTTGGCTCCGACCAGAACCGCCGTCTTGGTTTGGGGATCATGCCGATAAGCGAGAGGTGTGAACATGGCGACTTCCTCGTCGGTGATTCCAATCTCGTTGGCAAGAAAGGAATCCTGGAGCGGCTTCAAATCGTAGAGCCCGCTCAACAGAAGGGCTGCCCTCACATTCGAGGGGGTATGCTCTCCCTCGAAGAGAAACGTTGCAAGATGTGCTCCTGCCGAATGACCACTGACAGTCAGGGCCATCGGGTTTCCACCATGATCGGCGATGTTGGCCAGGACCCACTGCTTGGCGCGGCGCACCTGGTCGACGATCGTCGCCATTCGGACCTTGGGCATCAGAGCGTAATCAAGGATGACGGCAATGGCCCCGGCCTGGGTAATCGTCGTCGCCATATATGAATAATCGCGCTTGGAGAACATTCTCCAGTAGCCGCCGTGGACAAAGATGTGCACTGGCAGGGCCGTTCTTTTGCTCGCGGGAAAGAACAGGTCCATGGTTTCGGTCGGATCCGGTCCGTAGGCCACGTCAGCGGTCATCGCAATGGTGGCGCGGGCGGCCTCGCTGCGATCAATGAAGTCCTGCACGATTTCGTCAAAATCCGCGACGTGGTCGCGGATGCGAAAGGGATCGCCTTGCATTCTTCTGCTCACATGCTGATGGCGAGGTATTTCGCCTCCATGAATTCCGCAATGCCGTGATGCTGCCCTCCCTCGCGGCCAAGCCCGCTCTGCTTGACGCCGCCGAAGGGGGCTGCCGGATCGGACATCAGCCCGCGGTTGAGAGCAATCATCCCGGCCTCGATCCGGGAGGCCACCCGCATGCCGCGCGCCAGATCGCGCGTGTAGATGTAGGCAGCAAGCCCATATTCAGTGTCATTGGCGCGCGCGATGACCTCGGCCTCGGTTTCGAAGCTGGAGATTGGCGCCACCGGCCCGAATATCTCCTCATGCGCCATCTTTGCCTCGCCTGGCACGTCGCGAAGCACTGTCGGAGGGTAGAAGAAGCCACGTCCGGCCAGGACTGAGCCGCCGCACATGACCCGCGCGCCGCATGCGACCGCGTCGGTGACAAGGCGGTCTATCTTCTCGACCGCCTTTTTCGTGATCATTGGCCCGCATTCCGTGTCCGGATCAGTGCCGGGGCCGACCTTGAGCGACGACATCCGCTTTTCGAGGCCATCCGAGAAGGCTTCGTAGATGCCGGATTGCACGTAGAGGCGGTTCGCGGCCGTGCAGGCCTCGCCGGCGTTGCGCATCTTGGCCACCATTGCGCCATCGAGCGCCGCTTCGAGATCGGCGTCGTCGAACACGATAAAAGGGGCATTGCCTCCGAGCTCCATGGAACACGAAACGACATGCCTGGCAGCTTCTGCCAGCAGAGCGCGACCCACACCCGTCGAACCGGTGAAGGAGAGTTTGCGCACCCGCGGATCGGCCAGCATGGCGGCTGTCAAAGACCCGGGACTGGAGGTTGTCAGGACGTTGACCACCCCCGGTGGAACGCCTGCGTCCTGGTAGAGCGCGGCCAGCGCGTAGGCGGTAAGCGGGGTCTCACTGGCCGGCTTCAGGATCACCGTGCATCCAGCGGCAAGTGCCGGCGCGATCTTGCGCGTCGCCATTGCCGCAGGAAAATTCCAGGGCGTGATCAGGACGCAGATGCCGATCGGTTCGTAGTCGACCACGATGCGGTTGGTGCCGGAGGGCGCAGTACCGAATTCACCGGTAATGCGAACCGCCTCCTCGGCATTCCAACGGAAAAACTCCGCAGCGTAAGCGATCTCGCCTCGGGCATCCCGCAGGGCCTTGCCATTTTCCAATGCGATGAGAGTAGCCAGCGCTTCCGATCGTTCCGTCATCAGTTCAAAGCAGCGTCGGAGGATCTCGGAGCGCTTTCGCGGCGACGTTGTCCGCCAGCCATGGGCTGCCTTGGCAGCGGCGGCAACGGCGGCGGCCGCGTCCTCCAAGGTCGCATCGGGTACGGCAGCGATGATGGCTTCCGTCGAGGGATCGATAACCGGAATTACCTTGCCATCCGCGGACTGCCGCCATTGGCCGTCAATATGGAGCCCGTGCGAAATTGTGTGGAAGTCGCTGACGCCCTGATCATCCGACAGAACCTGTGAAAACGTGTTCATCTCGATATTCCCGATTGTTTACACAGCGCAGCTGGCGAGGTCGCCATCAAAGGCGGCCTGGACCAGGCGTCGCATGGACCTCAAATCGAATGGCCGCGGATTGTTCTTGATGAGGCGCTCGATACCGATCGCTTGTTCCGCCGTCCAATCGAGCTTGTCGGCGGGCAACCCTAGCTCGGCCAACGAGGGGGTGATCCCGATTGCCCCAAACAGGCGACTGACCTCGCCAATGGTCGCGTCGGCCAACTCGTCGGGCGTCCGGCCCTTTCCATCGAGGCAGAGCGCGCTGGCGATCTCGGCCATCTCGGTCGCTGCGGCTGTTCTGTTGTACTTCATGACATACGGCAACATGGTGGCGACACCCAATCCGTGAGCGGTGTGGGTTATCGCGCCGACCGGGTATTGTACGGCGTGCGCTGCCGCCGTGCCGGCCGTTCCGAACGCGCAGCCGGCTGCAAGTGCGCCCATCATCACGTCGGCCCGGGCGTCCTCGTCAGAGGGCCGGCGGTATGCCGTTTCGAGGCTTCGGCCAAGCAGCTTGATCGCCAGCAGGGCGAAATGATCGGTCAAGGCGGTTTTGCCGATAAAGACATGTTTCTGCGGAAGGCCGGGGTCGGTTCCGCGCCTGGCGGCGGTGAAGGCCTCGATTGCATGCGTCAGCGCATCGGCGCCTGCGATCGCCGTCAATCCCGGCGGGCATGTCATCGTCAGTTCAGGGTCGCATATGGCTGCGGCCGCGATCAGATAAGGGCTGGATATGCCGACCTTCAGTGTGCGATCCGGATCCGAGATCACGGCAACCGGGGTCACTTCAGAGCCGGTTCCGGCTGTCGTCGGCACCGCGATCAACGGCAGCGTTGGACCGGGCACCTTGAACTCGCCGTAGTAATCCTGGAGCTGACCGCCGTGGCTGATGAGCAACGCGGCGCATTTGGCCATGTCGAGACAACTGCCGCCGCCAATGCCGATCACCATGTCGGGCGCGAACTTCCGCGCCTCCTCGACGCAGACGGCAACCGTGTCTCGGGGAACGTCGGGTAGTACTCGGTCATGCACCAGCACATCTATCGCGGCGGCTCGCAGCGCCGCGACAATCTCCGCGAACGAGCCCGTTGCGGCAAAACGTTCATCGGTGCAGACGAGCGCGCGACGCCCGAGCCTGGCCGCGACAACCGGAATGACGTGGCGTTGGCCCTTCCCGAAGAGGATTTCGCGCGGCAGCCTTATGGCAGCGAAAAGGCTCATGACCTGCATCCTATGATGATGTCTGGAAAGGCTGCAGGCGCGGCAGGCTGCTCCCGCAGGGCCACCGCTAGCGCCATTGTTTCGTCGGGTAACCGTGGCAAATGATATCCTCTATAAAATCGTATATGATATAGGATTGTATTGGCCGGAGCATCGTGTTAGCAACTCAATGTGTCAAGAGGCAAAACATGCAGGTCATTAACCTACTCAATGCGGACGATACGAACATCGGCGGCGGGCGTATCCAGCGCTCCAGCAGCCTGGTTGAGGACGTCTACGAAGCGATTTTTGCGCAACTCATGTCGCTGAAGATTGCGCCGGGCTCGCGCATCACGGTCGACAGCCTGGTCAAGGAATTCAACGTCTCCCACACGCCGATCCGCGAGGCGCTCGGCCGGCTCGAGGGCGAAGGCCTGGTGCTGAAGACGCATCTGATCGGTTACCGCGCTGCGCCGCAGATCACGAAACGACGGTTCGACGAACTCTACGAGCTTCGCCTGCTGCTAGAGCCTCATGGTGCAGCCAAGGCAGCGGTGCTCATGGATGAGGTAAAGCTCGCACAACTTCAGAAATCGGCCGGCGTCATGGCGCGCCATGAGGGCAAGGACGAGCGCCTGCGGTATTCCAACTTCGCCCGCCAGGATGCCATTTTCCATGACAAGGTCATGGAATTCGCCAACAACGAACTTGTGCGCGAGACACTGGCTCACCAGCATACCCACTTCCACATATTTCGCCTGATGTTCCATTCGCGCGTCACCGAGGACGCGCTTGACGAGCATGAGGCCATTCTGGCCGCTTTCGCTGCGGCCGATCCTGCTGCTGCCGAGCAGGCGATGCGTCGCCATATCGAGCATTCCCGCGACCGTTTGTTGTTGGCGTTCGACTGAGACTGTCCCGATGTTCCCGTACCCGCCATCGACGATCATCGCGCAGGCCAGTGCCAACGAAGACTACTTCCCCGATTCAGCCTTCTAGAAACTCAAGCTTACCGGGCGAGTACAGGTCTCGCCCGGCCCCGTTGTCACAGGAAAGGAAGTACCATGCCAGGCAAAAAGATCCTGATGCTGACCGGTGAATTCACCGAGGAATACGAAATCTTCGTCTACCAGCAGGCTATGGAAGCGGTGGGCCACACCGTTCACGTCGTGTGCCCAGACAAAAGCGCCGGAGACCTGATCAAAACATCGCTGCACGATTTCGAGGGCGATCAGACCTACACCGAAAAGCTCGGCCACTATGCACTGATCAACAAGACCTTCTCCGACGCCGAGAAGCAGCTGGAGCAATACCACGCTGTTTACTGCGCTGGCGGTCGTGGGCCCGAATACATCCGCACGGACAAGCGCGTGCAGGCGATGGTGCGCCACTTCCACGAAAGCAGGAAGCCGATTTTCACGATCTGCCACGGCGTGCAGATCCTGATCGCGGTAGATGGCGTCGTGCGTGGCAAGAAGGTCGGCGCACTGGCGGCATGCGAGCCGGAGGTGACGCTTGCGGGCGGCACCTATATCGACCTGTCTCCAACGGAGGCATATGTGGACGGGACGATGGTTTCGGCAAAAGGTTGGACGGCGCTTGCTGCGTTCATCCGCGAATGCCTGAAGGTGCTGGGAACCGAAATCCGCCACGCGTAGACCTTTGCTCCGACGCATCTCAAACGGGGGTGCGTCGGTTCCAAAAGTCTATCGCTATGCATTGATGCTCGTTTCATCAAATCGGGTAAGCGAACGCATCAGTGTTTTCCTTGCTGAAGCCAGATGCGCTCGGCAGGCCACTTCAATCCGAGTGGAGTTGCGGCTCTCAAGCGCATCGATATAGGCGATGTGTTCGTGGATCGCGGCAAGGTTGCGCTGCTTTTCGTCCTGCTTGTTCCATTGATAGTGGTAGTGAAAAATGAAGGTGATGATGTCGTAGAAATCGTCGATGAAGCGGTTCGGAGATGCCTCGTTTATGAGCCGGTGAAACCGGTTGTCCAGGCCGGAGAAGTCGTGAAAACGGCTTTCAATCCGCTCCAGCAGGTCGGCATGCGCCGTCTTGAGCGCGGCGAGTTTCGACCATAGCGGGGAACGGTCCGGCTGCAGTGAAAACAGGTGTGCCGAACGCAGTTCGAACATGACCCGGATCTCGAAGAGCTCAAGTGCAAAGTCTTCGGTGAAACCCTTGAAAAGCCAGCCTGTATTCGGCCTTTTCTCGATCAGCCCAAACCGGCTGAAGCGGATCAGGAATTCGCGAATTCCGTTGGTCGCGACGCCGAATTGGCGCGCAAGCTCGAGCTCATTGATGCTGGTGCCGGGCCTGGTGTCACCCCGCAGCATCCACTCCATGAATTGCTGTTCGACATGCTTGGCGCGAGGCGTGGTTTCGGCGTCCGGATAGTAGTCGTTGTCGCTGACCGGGCGGCCCGTCGACCTGAGGCCGTGGCGTTCGGTGATAAGTTCGCGGTGAACCAGTTCCCGCAAAACCTTTCTGACGGTTGTGCGGCTGACGCACATTCGCCGTCTAAGCTCATTTTCGGAAGGAAGTTCACCGGCCAGTTGCCCGTCGCGCAACATATTCGCAGCTCGATTGAAGGCCTTCTTGTAGACGGTGTCGGTTCTCATCGGATTTTCCTTGGGAACAATACCTTGTCCTTTTTAGCATGAACTTTATCCATAAAAAACAACTTGACCCGGCCGGACCGGTTGTTTTTTATCGATAAGAAGAGGACCTGAACACAAATTGAGTTGTTGACGACGCGGCTCGTACGGGCCGCGGCGGGGAGAGGAAATTTGCCTGAAACGGGAAACACCGGCACGACTGTCGGCGAGGCCGCGTTGCCAGCATCCAGGAAGTCAGAGGCCGTTCCCGGCCTTGCGCTCGGCCTGATGCTGCTGAGCGCTGGTCCGGTGGTCATCCTCGTGCTGCTGATCGCCGTCCTCAGCTTTCTGTCGCCCTATTTCCTGACAGGTCGCAATCTCGGCAACATCCTGGCCCAGACCGCCGTCATCTCGGTTGTCGCGATGGGTCAGCATCTGGTCATCCTGACACGCGGCATCGATCTCTCCGTCGGTTCGAACCTTGCACTGGCTTCCGTTGTCGGCGCGCTGAGCTTTCATGCCGGCGCCCCCGCCTTCGTTGTGATCGCGGTGATGGTTGGCTGCGGTGGCGCGGTCGGCGCCCTCAACGGGCTGTTCTACGTCTTCGGCCGACTGCCGCACCCCTTCATCATCACGCTGGCAACATTGAGCATCGCCAAGGGGCTGGCCCTGCAACTGGCCGATGGCCGCGCCATCCCTGGCATGCCGGATTCGATCGATGCGCTTGGCCGCGAGGCGGTTTGGGGCCTGCCTGGATCGGTTTTCGTGGTTGCAGGCGTTGCCGCGGCCCTTTTCATCATGGCCAAAACCATGGTCTGGGGGCGCTGGATTTATGCCGTCGGCGGCCGGCCCGATGCCGCGCTGCGCATGGGCATTCCCGTGTCCTGGGTGCTGGTTTCGGTCTATGTGATCTCAGGACTGTGCGCCGGTATCGGTTCCGTCATACTTGCCGGCCGTACCGACGCTGGTTCGCCGCTGTTCGGCAATCTGCTCGAACTGGACACGATTGCGGCGGTGATCATTGGCGGCGCCAGCTTTCTTGGCGGTCGCGGCCACCTCGGCCATGCCCTGATCGGCGCCATCATGATCGGCGTCATTCGCAACGCGCTCAACCTGCTCAACGTCAACGTCTTTTTCCAGCTCATCGTCATCGGCGTGGTCATCGTGATCGCGGTCGAGTCCGACGTGCTGCGCAATTACCTCGAAGGGCGTGTGCGTGTCTTGCAAGCCGGGAGGCAGTCATGAGCGCCGTTGCGGTCAAAGTCGATCACGCCGCCGCCTCCGACCATCCCGTTTTGGCGGTACGCGGTGCTACCAAGCGTTTCGGTTCGGTGCTGGCCCTGGACGATGTCAGCATCGAGGTGCGGCGCGGTGAGATCGTCGGCCTGCTCGGCGACAATGGCGCAGGTAAGTCGACGCTGACCAAATGCATCAGCGGGGTGCACCAACTCGATGCCGGCGCGATCCTGTTGGACGGCGCGCCAACGCAGATACGCTCCCCTGCGGATGCGCGCTTCGCCGGCATCGAGACCGTCTACCAGGATCTGGCGCTGTTCGACAATCTGACACCGGGGCAGAACTTCTTCGCCGGCCGCGAGCTGGCTGGCCCGCAATGGCTTCCGCGCGGCCTGCGGTTTCTGCAGCAGCGCCGGATGGACGCCGAGACCCGCGCTCTGCTGGCAAATCTGAAGGTTACGTTGCCGCGGCTGGATACCGTCGTCGCCATGATGTCTGGCGGTCAAAGGCAAGCGATCGCCGTGGCCCGCTCGACCGTGTTCGCCCGCAAGGTTGTCATTCTGGATGAGCCGACCGCCGCACTCGGCCTGCGTGAATCACGCCAGGTGCTCAATTTGGTCGCTGCGCTCCGCGACCAAGGCAATGCCGTCATCCTGATCACTCACAACATGGAACACGTCGTCGAGCTCGCCGATCGCGCGGTGGTGCTTCGCCAGGGCCGCAAAGTCGGCGAACTGGTGCCGACCAAGGGCAACAAACAGGAACTGGTTTCCATGATCGTTGGAGCCTGACCCGTTCGAAATTTGGGGACCTTTCCGGTCCGCAAATGCCTGAAGCGTCTCCCGCCGGGAGACGTCTCAATCCAAGGGAGGAATACAAATGCCAATGAACCGAAAACTGTTCGCAGGGCTGGCGATCGCGATTGCGCTTTCCGTGCCGGCTTCGGCCGCAGACAAGATCAAGGTCGGCCTGATTACGAAATTCCCGGTGCCGTTCTACTCGACCATGGAGGACGCCGCCAAGAAATACGCCGCCGCTCATCCGGAGATCGAACTGGTCACAGGGCAGGGCCAGGCGGCTACCGACATTGAAGGCCAGATCGCCCTGATCGAATCCATGATCACGCAAGGCGTCAAGGGGCTTGCAATCACGCCGGTCGACCCGACGGTCGCGCCGGCGCTCGACAAGGCGGTGTCCGCCGGCATCAAGGTGGTTCTCGTCGACAACAGCATTCCTAACTGGAAAGGCCAGACGGCATTAGTCTCGACCAATAACCTCAACGGCGGCAAGATCGCCGGAGAGTATCTCAAGACAGTGCTCAAGAGCGGTGACAAGATCGGTATCTTGCAAGGCGTTCCCGGCGTGCCGGCTCTGGATGACCGGGTCACGGGCATGATGGAGGGACTGGGCGACGTCAAAGTCGATGTCGTCGGCAAGGGTGCAACCAACTGCACGCTGGAACTTGGTACGTCAGTGACGGAAGACATCCTGACCGCCAATCCCGATCTCAAGGCGATCTACTCGGCCTGCGGCCCGCCGATCCCTGGCGCCGTCAAGTCGATCAGCAATGCCGGCATTGCCAACGACAACCTCATAGTGGTCGGCTTCGACGCCTGCTGCGGTGAGATCGAAGCGATCAAGTCGGGAGCGGAGGACGCCAGCGTAGCTCAATTTCCCGCGAAAATGGGTGAGCTTGGCATCGACACTGTCGTCAAGGCCATCCGTGGCGAATCCGTCGAGGTCAATGTGGATACCGGCGCCGGACTGGTGACGCTGCAGAACGTCAAGGACTTCGAGTGATCCACCAGCGGTCCGGTGGATTGCACCGCCGGACCACTTCCTGTTGCGGGACTCCAGCTTAGCAAGGGCGTGAACTGCAGTCATGGACCCCACCATCAAAGTCGTGCGATACGCCGAGCCGGGTTATCGGCGCCGGGCCGATCGGCCTCGGCACCGCGCTCTTTGCGCGCATAGCGCAACTCAACGTGACCGTCATGGACGTCGAGCACGGCACTAGCCTCCTCGAGCAGTCCTTTGACGGTCTTGTCGTGCACGGTGTAGGTTCCGTCAGAGTTGACCACGACTTCTTCCTCCGACCACGCCGAATCCAAAACAAGTGCGCCATCCGGCGTCGGGCGAACCGCCACGTGGGGTGTATTCAGCACGGCACGGAGGTCGGTCTTGATCGGCCTGGTCTTCAAGAGAAGTGAAATTGGCGTGGCGTCGGGGACACGAACTCCGATCTCTGCGAGCATGATAGGCGTCGCTGGCCGTCGGGCCTGGTCCTGTCACCCGGCGATGCACGGCGTCCAGAATTCGAAGGTCGAGAACGTCGCGCGGAGCGATTAAGACCTCGGAGGTTTCCTCCTACAGTCGCCGCGCCACAACCGAGCCGACATGCCGCGGTGGTAGCCACGCCGATAGGTGTAGTTCATGACTGATGGCCCTCTCTAGACGCTACTGTCCCTGTGCCAACTCTCTCGCTCCAGGCGTTTCAGATCGGCGGCCACCATTTCCGCCACGAGGTCGCTGAACGTCGTCTTAGGCGACCAGCCGAGCTTTGAGTGGGCTTTCGCCGGATTTCCCATCAGGAGATCGACCTCGGTCGGACGGAAATGGCGTGGGTCGACTCGGACGAGGATCTCTCCTGTCTTGTCATCCCGGCCGATCTCGTTCACCCCCTTACCTTCCCAGACGATGACGCGGCCGACTACCCGAAAGGCACGTTCCACGAACTCGCGCACCGAATGGGTTTCGCCCGTGGCGAGGACGAAGTCGTCAGGCTCGGCGTGCCGAAGAATCCGCCACATGCCCTCCACATAGTCGCGAGCATGTCCCCAGTCGCGTTTCGCGTCCAGATTTCCAAGATAGAGGGTGGCCTGAAAGCCTCGCTCGATACCTGCAACCGCACGTGTGATCTTGCGGGTCACAAACGTCTCGCCGCGCGTGGGGCCCTCATGATTAAATAGTATGCCATTGGAAGCGAACATTCCGTACGCTTCACGGTAATTGATCGTGATCCAATAGGCATAGAGTTTGGCCGCCGCATAGGGAGAACGCGGGTAGAACGGCGTCTTCTCCGTCTGGGGCACCTCCTGGACTTTGCCGAACAGCTCGGAGGTTGATGCTTGATAAAAACGCACCCGCTCTTCCATCTTCAGGATGCGGATGGCTTCAAGCAGCCTGAGTGTGCCAAGGGCATCGGCGTTGCCGGTATATTCCGGCGTCTCGAAACTTACCTGGACATGGCTTTGGGCCGCAAGATTGTAGATTTCGGTAGGGCGCGTCTCCTGAATGATGCGAATGAGATTGGTAGCATCGGTCAGGTCGGCGTAGTGGAGCAAGAAGCGTGCGTCCGGTTCGTGCGGATCGACGTAGATCTCGTCGATGCGTTCAGTATTGAAGGAGGAGGATCTGCGTTTCAGTCCGTGGACAGTATAATCGTTCTCCAGCAGCAGTCTGGCAAGGTAAGCACCGTCCTGACCGGTCACACCAGTTATGAGCGCAATGCGATCTGTCATCGGGTCCCATCCGATCGTTGAGGGCTGTGGTGGCGCCGTCAACCGACGGTCCGCCTCCGCACTCCTCTAATGAAAGGCGAAAGCGCTTTGTTCGACCAGAGTGTCATTGTGGCAGGCACGCCAGCAAAGTAGGTAATCCCACCGCTCAATGCCCATCACACCTACTTCCCGTGCGTCCCCGTTCTGCTTGGCTAGCCTCTTCGGCCTATGCTCCTATGGCATGGGGCCTGCCGTGAGCCATCAGTTCACAAGAGCTTGCGCCACCGCTTCTTCGCGAGCTGCTTGCCGGCCATGCTGTCGTCGGTAATGCCGCAGGAGAGACATGGAACAGGGTGTTCCCTGGCCCCGTATCGCTTCCACTGTTCGGTAGGTTTGTTCCACTTGTTTGGCCAAGATGACGCTTCCAGCCCGGAGATGCACGCACGATAAATTCGAGGTCGTCGTGTCGCTGGCCGGCTTCACACCAGTTCTTAATGGAGAAGCCCTTTGGCAAGTTCGCGCAAGTCCTGGAACGCAACAACAACGTATGAGGCCAGAAAGCTGCACAGATAGAAGCTTGGTGGGGCGCCGCGCTCCCACCGGAGAACCAGGGCGCCGAGTTCAAGGCTCGGTCGCGTTTGTGCTAGCCATGCCAAGGTCCCGGCCAAGGCGAGGCTACCCAGAGCATTCGTCGGGTAATGCAGCCCCAAGTAGACTCGCGCAAGCTCTATCATCAAGGTCCAGGCCAGGACGAGGAGTCCGAGTTCGAAGTGAACGAGAAGAATGGCGATCGCTAGACCCGCGAACAGAACCGCTCGCTCGCTGGGGAACGCCGGGGTGCCGGCGAAGGGCGCTGAGCGCAGAACGGCAGCGTCGCCCAGAACATCCGGGACATGGAGCCCAAGTGCGGAGTCAAAAATCGGCTTTGGCGTCGTCGGCAGAGTGTCCTGCAGGAAATGCGCTACGAGCGCTGCGAGGACAGCTGCGCAGACGCCGCTCACCAGCCTTGCCCTCGATTCCGGCCCGTCATGGGCGAACCAGCAATACCAAAGCAAGGACACCGCTATAGTGCCCTCGGTTGTTGGGTAGACGGCACCCAAAGCGAGCCGGCTGGTGAAGGGCTGATTGCTCGCTACGGTGTTGACGGCCTTTGCGAGGGGCCTGTCGATCCAATCCGGGTTAAGGGCCAGGAAAGTCGTACCCACAAAGAGGAGGCAAAGCGCGGCAGCATGTGTCAGGCAATGTAAATCGGATAACGTTCGCGCCATCGGTTCGGCCATCTCAACTCTCGGGTTCGGTCGGCGGAACAACTGGAGTCCTGCTACCTAAGCGGTCGCAGAAACCTCGCGGCGCACTGAGGCTACAGAGCGGCCGAAGAAGGCAAGATCGTACGCATCCGGTGAAGACCGCAGACGTGCATATCCGATGCCATGAGGACCTGAGCACCGCGGTGCTGGGGTCAAGCTTTCGAT